>QYQN01000063.1 GCA_007280895.1 Methylococcaceae bacterium | reverse complement strand
TGCTTTCCAGCTGTAAGTTATTTTACCTAAGCCATCGACATCTGCTAAGGTTGAACTAACAGTTAAGGTATCGCCGACTTTTGGTGTAGCGTTATTGATGTTGACACTGCCAGTGGGTGCATCGTTAACATTGGCAACCGCTCGCGAAGCAGTACTGGTAACAGTTTCATTATTGCCTAATTTATCGGTATAACTTGCAGTCACAGCGAGTGTTTTACCCACATCATTTTGCGTTGTTAGGTAAGACGCACCAGTAGCAACCGTTGAGCCGCCAGCCTTCCAGGTATAGGTAAGTGTACCGAGTCCATCGGTATCTGCAAGCGTGCTAACAACGCTGATGGTCTCCCCTTGTTTAGGGCTTGCATTGCTTAATGTCACATTACCTGTGGGAGCGTTATTAGTTGATGTAACCACTTGCGTCGCCGCACTGGTAACACTTTCCGCTTTGTTAAATTTATCAGTATAAGAGGCGGTAACCGTAATGGCTTGGTTGTTTGTGGCGCTGGTTACGGTATAGCTGGTGCTGGTGCCAAGTGTGGTCGTGCCAGCTTTCCATGTATAAGTGATGGTGCCTAAACCATCAGCGTCTGCAAGCGTATTGCTTGCCGTTAACACATCACCCACTTTTGGGGTGATGGAACTGATGGTGACCGAGCCAGTAGGTAAATCGTTAACATTAGTAACGGCGCGTGTTGCTGCACTGCTTACCACTTCTGCATTGCCTGCTTTATCGGTGTATTGTGCGGTGACTGTGATGGATTTCTCCACATCAACTTGTTGTGTTGTATAGCTAATACCCGAACCTACTTGGATGTCGCCTGCTTTCCAAATATACGTGACCGTGCCCATGCCATCAGTGTCTGCAAGTGTATTTGATGCTGTTAAAAGTTGCCCTTGCTTAGGTAGTTTAGAGTCAATAGATACCGCACCTGAAGGTTTAGCATTAACCACCACAAGCGCTGACAGGCTGTAACTACCTATTGAGGTAGCATCGCTGGCCGAGGCAACTAAATAATATTTGCCTGCACTTGGCGCAGTAAATTTAGTAATGCTTGCCGTACCTGACGCCACTGTGCCGGTATTAAGTAGGTTGCCTGCGGAATCATTTAACAATAACTTAGGAATGCTTAGTGCCGTTGTTTCAGTTGTAGCGCTGCCACTTAAGTTAAAGCTATACACTGAACCTGCAGCCAAGGTCACACTAAACCAATCGATATCATTGTTAATTTCAATCTCGCCTTTAGTCGAACTACCAATTTTTACAATCCCTGAAGTTGAGGCGTCGCTTTCAAAATCATCTAAAGATGTACTTGTTGTTTCGGTTGTGGTGGAACTGGTTGTTGCTAAGGTGGTGGTTGATGATGTTGAGGTAAAGGTTAACTGTGTAGACGTTGTTGGGATTGTATACGTTGCCGTTGTGACGGCTGCTGCACCTGATGCTTTTGCTTGTTTTGCGCTTAAGTTTTCAGCAACAGTGTACGGTAACACAGATTCAAAGGCATTGGCTTGCGTATCCCAGTCACCAGCTAAACTAACGCCCATGTTGGCAACGCTAGGCACCGAAATGGTAATGTCTAAAGCTGTGCTTAAGTGGTTAAGTAAAGTGGTCTGTGTTTCGTTGTTAATACTATTATGGCTATACAATGCAATTTCAGCGTTAGGGGCAAAATGTGCTTTGATTTGTTGCAGTGTAGCGGTGAAATCTTGAAGATTCGACAGTGTTAATCCCAATAAACTTGCAGGGTCAGTGTTATCAACGACTAAATGCAACACGGCGATAGCCTTATGAGTAACCAATGTATTAGCTAAAGTCTGTAAATCATTTCCTAAAGCTGAAACATAGGTGACTGGCAATGTGGGGGCTAAGTTAGGAATTAAATTTTCATACTGAAGAACACTTGAATCAATAAAAATCAGTTCGTTATTATGTTGCGAGAATGACATGGCAGCTACCTATTGAATAGAAATTAGATTTGAGGAAAAATAACACGTTTTAAATTAAGTTTTGGTTCATTGAAACCTGTTGTGTACGGTCTAGCAATATTGGGTAAATAGACTACGTCATAGAGTTCGGTTACTACGCCTGATATATGTAGCCAATGTTTTAAAGTGTTTGATTGTAAGTCAAAAACTTGCAATCCACAACGTTGAAATGTATTGCGATCTTGCAGCCTTTGCGACAAGTTAATATTATTTAAAATACCTTCTTTTGATAAGCGTAAGCGAGATAACGCCACCACGGCATAATCACCAATAAAGGCTAAGCCACGAGCAAAACCAGCGCATTGCGCCACAGCAACAAAGCGGCGCGTTGCAAAATCAACATAGCCTAATTCACCTTCGCCTGAGTTTAATACCCAAAGTTTACCGTTATACCAACGTGGCGAATGTGGCATAGACAGACCTGTGCACACCACTTCATTGGTTCGCACATCCATGATAAGGCCACTTCCTGTTTGATGTGCCTTCCAACCTAATTGCGTATCGTATTGACCACAAATGGTGGCGTAGGCAAGTTCACCCTCTTGTGCACAAATGCCATTTAAATGACAACGATCTTCTGCTTTTAATTCCGAAATAAAATCAGGGCGCCAGATAGGACGAAAATTATAGGTAGAATCTAAGGTTGAAATACAACTGAATTGCGTGTTGGCGTATAAAAAATCATAGGTGACGCCTTTAAACGTCGCGTCAATAAGTACGTCATGGGTATTGCTTTGCCCAATCATGTGCCCAACCCTAGGCAAATACAGCGCTCCGTAGTTTTGTTTATGAAGACGAACCGGTCCCGTATTCACAAAACACCAAATTTGATCACGACAGCCAATCCAAAGCTTTTTTTCATTGATTGCCAAACCCATCGCCGTCCCTACCGTCCGCTCTTGAGCATACAAACTGCCATCAGCACTGCTGCCTAATAAAAATAATCGACCTGATTGATACGTAGAAAAAGCGATAGAGCCACCAGTGTGTGCCAGCCACTCAGCAAACTGCGGTGAAGGAAATAACTGTGGTTTATTTGCATTGGGTGATTCATTTTCAACTGTGGGCATCTCAGGAAGCGTGGCTTCATCAGTTAAAGTGTAATCAATTGATTCGTTTTGTGGTTCATCAGGCATGAGTGAAGTATCCGTGGTAATCAGAAGTAGCTTAAATTAACAGCAAGTAATTAAAACATAATAAACAATTACGGCTTAAAAAACTGTTTTTACATGAAATTTTGCTAAAACAGGGTAGGGTAAGTGGATTAAGTGGTTAACAATCAGCAATTGGGGGAAAAGATGCGCTAAAAATTAGCGTTAATGCTAACAATAAAGTTTTAAGATTTTATTTCACGCTAACATCTCGCCGAGATAATAACGTGAAGAAACGTTTGATGTTAAGTGACAACAGGATAGCGACAGAAGTTTAAATAGTGTCGGCAAGTGGTAAAGGTGAGTGTGTAGAACCAATAAGCAATTATTTTAATAAATAAAGATTGGCATTTTAACTAAGTTAAATTATTATATGCGGCTCACGGAGAGGTGGCAGAGCGGCCGAATGCGGCGGTCTTGAAAACCGTTGAGGGTTGATCCCCTCCCAGGGTTCGAATCCCTGCTTCTCCGCCATAAACACAAAACAACCGATTGTTCCTAAAGGACTTTCGGTTTTTTTATGCCTGCTTGCGCTATCCCCAGCCCTAACCCCGCCATTGGTTCACATTGAATCTTATTGAACAATCTACCAGCAAGCCCTGCCGTTTATAAATAAATAATCTCCATCCTTTCAGAAATATCAATCACCAAAAAACCTATATATACTTCGTTTCATATTTTGAATAATATTACTCAGACTGAATTGTTAATTTACCGGAGTCCAAACCATGCAACAAACCGTCACTATCGATTGTCCACCAGAAATACTCATAGGACTTCATCTAAACGCTGAAGGATTTGCTGATTATCTTAAAAAACAAGCAGCGATCAATGTATTCAAAGAAGGTAAATTATCCTCAGGAACAGCTGCGACATGGCTTGGTATGGGAAGAGTGGCTTTCTTAAATATTGCTTTTGCAGCTGGCGCTACATTACTAGAAGATACCTCTGATGATTTCGCGCGTGAAACTGCGTTGTTATGATTGTATTCTCTAATACCACGCCTATCATAGCCCTGAGCAGTATTGACCGCTTAAATTTATGACCAAAACTATTTGGTGAAATTCATTTGGTAACAGAAGTTATTGATGAATGTTCCGTTGGTGGATTCGTTTCAGTACCCAAATTACTTGAAATTGACTGGATAAAACTGGTGCAATCAAGCCTAATCCAACACGGCAGCGTTTTATTAGAACTGAATAAAGGTGAGAAACATGCTTTAGATATGGCAAGTAAATACCAAGCCGATTGGGTCATCATTGACGAAAAAATTGGTCGTAATATGGCAGAATATTTAGGTCTCAATGTAACCGGTACATTAGGTATCTTACTTAAAGCAAAACAACAGGGTTTAATTCCATCATTCATAGAAAGTGTTAAAGCCATGCAAAATCAAGGTATTTACTTCCATGAAGATTTAATAAAAAAATTAGCAAAAACGGTGGCAGAATAACAAATCATACAGAATGGTTTTATATGACAGCGGTACATCAGATCAATCCGCCACAAGCGGAGCGATAAACTACCCTTTACTTGATTGCTTCTTCGTGAGGTTTTTTGTTCGATTGTTTTTGATCTTGCGTGGGTGCGGCGGTTTGCTGTCGCGAAACCGCCCTACAACTTACGGACTTACGATCTGCTTTAAAAAACAAAATCAACAGATGTGCTAAACAAGTCAATTGCATTGTTGCTGTTAGAAAATGTAGCCGTCGAATTATTAAAAAGACCCCAGCCGGTCTCGGCCTGACCGTTTTTGGTGCTGGTGTCTATGCGATCCCATTGCACTTTAAGGGCTAGGTTTTTATAAAAATCGTAGCGTATACCTAGGGTTTTGGTGTTTTGATCCATGAAGTTAAGTTGGCTTACAATATCGGTAACGACTTGATTACTCAGTGCCGCATAAGGACCTGTGCCACCACTAAAGGACGTTGGACTGTTGTTGACCGTACTGGAATAAGTCACGTAAGGGGTAAATTTTCCTAAGCGGGCTCCGCTGGAAATATAGCCTGCAGTTGTATCAATAACATTATTTTGGGAAATGCGCTTGCCCAGCTCTCCGGTTATAAAATAATCGCCGTTATCCCAGTTAGCGCCTAGCGCGACAATCGTTAACCCACTGTTATTTATTGCTAAAGAACTTTGTAAAGGGCAAATAGCAGGATCAAGTCCACATAATTGGGTTAAAGCCGGCAAAGCATCTCTATTAAACGTAGGATCAGTATAGGACATTAGCAAATGTGTATACCCAGCTCGTAAGGTAAAGTCACTGACGGTGGCTGAAATATTGATACCCGCCATATTTTGGGCAGTTATTGATGTATTTAGTCTGAGTGGCAATTGCGTATTGCCATAATAGGGCTGGATCAACCAGCTAATCGGGCCAGTTTGCGGTCGGTAGAGTAAGTCAACACCTTCGGTATGGCTGGCTATGGGTACCAGAGAGTAAAATTCTGTCGGTGGTCTAATCCAGGGGTTGGCGTAAAACATATCCAGATAATCTGACATCATAAAGAATGGCGGACGGATACGACCACCGCGTATCTCTAAGTCTGACAAGACTTTAAACTTAGCAAAACCTAATTGCAGCTCTGGCACCCAAGAATTATCAGGCCCCTGCTTGCTGACGGCTTGGGCGGTAAAGCTTAAGCGCTGGATGGCTTGCCAGTCCATTTGTAAGCCTAGCCGACTATCGGGATTAACGCTAAGGCTTTCTGTAAGCCCTGCACCACGAGGTTGAGAAAGAGCATTGGCAACAAAATCGGCCTCGTTAGTGCTGTTATTAACGATACCTAGGGTACCAAAGCCTTTTAGGGAGACATTATGACCTAAATCTAGGGCATAAGCGGCATTGCTACAAACAGCTGCCACAAAGGGAAGCATAGTTATGTATGTTTTATTCATATATAAATTTATTGCTAAGTTAGGGTGGGTAAGGATCACTGCCCACAATTGTTATCCTTAAATGGTGGGCAAACGCTAAAGCTGTTTGCAACACTACGTTCGGCTCGTTGCCAAGCTCCGTTTGGGAACCCGCAGCAAAACCTATGGCGCGAATACCACTTTGACTGTTTTATCAGCCGCAGTCTTATCAACATAACCAATCATGGCTGGGTTACTGCTAATCAGCTTTAACAATTCTGCATTGCTAGATACTTCTTTAGGTGCTGTACCTTTGCCGGAAAAGATCATCTTCGACCAGTAAGATTTCAACTGCGAGGCTGACTTTTCGGTGATGCTTTTGTGGAACTCTTCATGCGCCGGTGTGGCGTCTGTTTGTTCGATAGGCACAGCAGCACTGCCATCGGGGTAACCAGAGGATTTACCTAAAAACAAGTTAGCAACTTGTTCTTTATCCAGTTTAGAAACGGGTGATGTGGCGCTGACGACAACGACCACGGATTCTGCATAGCTAAAGCTCGACAAACACAAGGTCGTGACAAGGATTAGGGTGCGTAACAGGGATAATGTTTTCATGATTCAGCCCTTAAAAAATAAAGTCGACAGCAACGCTGAATAGGTTGATGGTATGGCTGGAATTTGAAAAACCGCCAACAAAATTAGTAAATATGCCTTGGCCTGTACCTTCAATGCCGCCACCAGGGCCTTGTTGGCCGTTGTTGAGGCGAGTATCTATGAGATCCCATTGCAGTTTTAAGTCTAGATTTTTATAAAAATCGTAACGTAAGCCTAGGGTTTTAGTATTTTGATCCATTGTATTATTGGATAATAAACCGGTAACTACATCATTGGTCATGCTGCCATAGTCTCCAGTGCCGCCGTTAAAACTCAACGAACTAGTATTGTTGACCCGAGAATAAGCTGCATAAGGGGTAAATTTACCTAAACGTGCGCCAGCAGAGAGGTACCAACTGATGCTATCACTGACAAATGATGATGAACTGCGCTTACCCCATTCACCCATCAGAAAATAATTACCGTTATCCCATGTGCCGCCTACTGAAGCAAAGCTAAGATCTTTATTGGTGGGGTCCATTGCTGGTAATGCTGTGCAAGCTGCCGGATCACCCAAGTCGTTACATAATGTGGCTAAATTTGGGCGTACCAATGTTTCAAATGAGTTTGGTAGGGTTAGCGAAAGCTTGGTATAGGTATAGCCCGCGCGCAAGGTAAAATCGCTGATTGATGCTGAAATATTAGCACCTAAGATATTTTTAGTGGTCGCGGTATTATGCCAAGTCATATCTCTTTTGCTATTGCCATAAAATGGCTGAATTAACCAGTTGACCGGCCCTGTTTGCGGGCGATACAACAAATCAACGCCTTCCATGTTAGCGATCGGTAATTGTGAATACAACTCTACTGGCGGGCGTATCCAAGGATTGGCATAATTAATATCTAAATAATCAGACAGCATAAAAATGGCAGGCCGAATACGTCCAGCCCTTATATCTAAATTCGGCAGTATCTTAAACTTGGCAAACGCCCACTGTAGTCCAGGTACCCAAGAATTGGTTGGGTCTTGTTTGCTGACTGCTTGGCCGGTAAAGCTTAATTGCTGTGTTGCTTGCCAATCCATTTGCAGGCCGACTTTGCTGTCGATCACAGCACTGATATTTTCGGTACGACCTACACCCTTGGGATTAAAGTTGGTGTCTTGAACAAAATCAGCTTGATTATTACCGTTATAAACCAAGCCCGCAGTACCAAAGCCTTTTATAGTGACATCGTGACCTAAATCTAGGGCATAAGCGGCATTGCTACAAACAGCTGCTACCAAGGCAAGCATAGACATGTTTATTTTATTCATACTCTTTCTCAGTAAACTAAGTTGGGTGGGTAACACTCTCTGCCCACGATTCATTCAACAAATGATGGGCAAACGCTAAAGCTGTTTGCACACACTACGTTCGGCTCGTTCCCAAGCAGAGTTTAGTAACCAGAAGCAACCAAAAGCAAGGTCTAGTCAGCTATAGTGCAAACTACGATCTGCTTTAAAAAATAAAATCAACGGATGTGCTAAACAAGTCAATAGCATTGTTATTGTTTCCAAAGGTAGTCGTCGTATTATTAAACAGACCGGTGCCGGTGTTGGCCTGACCATTTTTGGTACTGGTGTCTATGTCTATGCGATCCCATTGCACTTTAAGGGCTAGTTTAAAAAACCAAGTCATAAGCTAGCGTTAGCAGATTGCTGTTGCCGTATGTACTCGGAAAAGAAGTGCCACCATAAGAAATCCAGTGATCAAACTGTAGCTTAACGTCACTAGAGGGTGTTAAGTCATAGCGCAACACTGCCGAGGTGTTGCTATGGCGCTCATTGTCACCAGTAGGGTCTTTAAGGGTTTGTTCATAAACACTATAAGTCACCATAGGCAACCATTTACCAAAATGCCGACCGACACTGGCGGAGGCGGCGTATGCGTTATCAATACCAATCGTTGGTGCGGATAACAATTCGGTCATCAGCACCCAATCATGCGGTGTCATCACGGTCGAAAAGCCATACATAATCCATCGGTCTTTATGTCCCCAGCCCATAGTGCAACTTTCAGTATCAGCGCAACTGCCAGCAACAGCTCGAGATTGTGCCTGAAAGGTCATCGCCATCAAGCGGCCTTCAAACCAGCCCTTAGAGAAAAACAACTCGCCACCCACAATGTTGCTCCAGCGGGCGTCATTACGATCATTTTTTGCGTAGGTTTTCTCATAAAGGCTATTAATGTTGGTCTCAGTGCCAATATAAGCATTGAGTGTCGTCGCCCATGAGCCGATGGTATGCTGGTGGCTGATATTAACCCCGTTATAATTGACTACATCCCAGCCATAGGTTTGTTGTGGCAGATGAGTCCAAGGGAGGGTTAAACCGACATCTTGAGTTTCAGAATAGTAAAATAACGGCAAGCGTTTGCGGCCAACTTGCAGGGTAGTAGAGGGTATTATCTTATAGCTCGCATATAACCACTCCAAATTAGGCTGGCCGTTTTGTGAGCCGCGCGACACGCCTTGTGAGGTTAACGACAACTTATCGGTAAAATCGATTCGGCCTTGCAAGCCCAGTTTAGAATCAGGTGCTAGGAGTCTGTCGGTCTTAAGGCTCATGCGTGTCCTGATTCAAAATACACATAAAAAATCATACAAATCGGC
>QYQN01000038.1 GCA_007280895.1 Methylococcaceae bacterium | reverse complement strand
GCCCGGGTGAATTTCAATGCCAGTCCACCAGCGAGATAGGTAAGCAATGAATTTTGCCAACCATTTATAGCCTGATAACCAGCAGTAATGGCTAATGCGATGAATAATTACAGCATGTACGCCAGGATAGGTGGTTAACACCTCAAAAAATGATTGTGCGGCTGGGTCACGATCAAATACACAAGCAATATCTTCTTTTAAACGTTCCAGCATATTAATTACTCTTTTGGTTGTCTTGGGACATTCTTAAAATGCCACGTAATATATCTAATTCTTTAGTGTCAAGTTGGGTTCGATTATAAATGCGCCGCATTCTGCGCATAATTGATTTTGATTTGTCTGTGTGCATAAAACCAATATCAATTAATGTTTGGTGTAAATGATCAAAAAATAAATCCATCTGTTCGCCAGATGCTAATGGGCTGGCATTGTTAAGCTTATGTTGAGGGTGATCAGCAGAATTGTGCGCCATGAAAAGCTCATAACAAACGATTTGAACGGCCGCCGACACGTTTAATGAGCTAAAATTTTCATTGCAAGGAATGCGTAATAAAAAATGACATAAATCCATTTCATGGTTTTTTAAGCCAGAATTCTCGCGACCAAATAGAAGTGCGGTGACGGCATTGGGCGCTTGATTTAGGCAGTGTTCTGCGCAGGTGCGAGGAGAAATTTCCGGCCAACTAATTGTGCGGCTGCGAGCGCTGCAACCAACGATAAGCTGGCAATCAGCAACAGCTTCATTTAATGAGCTCACAATATGAGCGCGACTAAGAATGTCGTCAGCACCCGCAGCTCTGGACGTGGCGTCGGCGTTAGGGAAGTGTTGAGGATTAACCAAACATAAGTTGGAAAGCCCCATATTTTTCATTGCACGTGCTGCAGCGCCAATATTTCCAGGATGCGTTGTTTCAACAAGAACTATTTTTATTTGAGAGAGCAAGGGAATTCCATTAGCTGAAAAAACAGCAAAGTTTATCAAAAGTTTTGTTATTCTATGGATTTTTAATCGTTAAAATTTTAGTAAAGCATTATGCAACCAATGTTAAATATCGCTGTTCGTGCAGCAAGAAGTGCCGGGGATTTAATTCTGCGTTCATCGGATAATATCGGTCAGTTACGCATTGATCAAAAAGGGAAGAATGATTACGCCAGCGAAGTCGATCGAATGGCAGAGCGTGAGGTCATTAATATCATAAGAGCCGCCTACCCAGATCATGCCATTCTTGCTGAAGAAAGTGGAAATCATGCTGGTAATGAGTTCGTTTGGGTTATCGATCCGCTTGATGGCACCACTAATTTTTTGCATGGTTTTCCTCAATACGCGGTGTCAATCGCATTAAAATATAAAAATAAACTAGAAATTGCCGTGATTTACGATCCCTTAAGAGATGAATTATTTACTGCAAAACGGGGCGGTGGTGCGATGTTAAATAGTCGGCGTTTGCGCGTTACTCAACAAGCTACCCTAAAAGGGGGCTTGATTGGAACGGGCTTTCCATTTAAAACAGATAAGCATTTAGAGGCTTATATGAATATGTTTAAAAGTTTGACAATGGAGTGTGCTGGAATTCGCCGTGCCGGATCTGCGGCTTTAGATTTAGCTTATGTTGCCGCAGGACGATTAGATGGTTTTTGGGAAATAGGCATCATGGAGTGGGATATGGCAGCGGGTATTTTATTAATAAAAGAGGCGGGTGGCGTGGTGACAGATTTTTCTTTCAACGATAATTACTTGGTGTCGGGTAATGTCATTGCAGGAAGTCCAAAAATGCATCAGTTACTGTATCAGCAGATTGAGCCTTTTGTTACAGACCAGTTAAAGTAGGTTGTCATCAGTACAAGCACAGTGCAGGAGTGTGTTTACTATTATTAATCCAGAGAATACCATTTGGCAGTAAGTCTTTTGCATTCTGTTTGCCATTCACAGTTATGTTCCGAGCAATGTAGTTTATGCTCACTACTGAAACACGATGGATGATGCATAGCATGTTGGATGGTGTGAATTAATTCTTTTTTAGAATGCAGGGAATAAGGCTTATCTATGCCAATTACGTCGGCTAATTTGTGAAGACTATGAAGAGTAATGCCATCTTCATTTGCTTGAATTAAATAGTAATGGATTTGATGGATAGCAAACTCATGTTCTGCGGTCAACCAATCCTCTAATGCTTTGCCAGGCGCAAAGTTCCTGCGTTTTGCTTTGTAATATGCGGCTGTTGAAATCCATTCGTGAGGAGATATTTCGTTCATTTTTAGGGCCTATAAAATATAGCATTAGGTGGTGTTGTGATGATTTTTCATCAAAGCAACAAGTAGTCTGATTAAATGAGCTAACTCTTTAAGGACTTTATAAAGAAAGCATTAACAAGATAATCTATTATTGGTGTTAGTTTGCCATCATCTTTAGTTTCAAATGCATGTTGAATATTGTTAGTGCTTATACTGAGTGGCTATTTAGCCGTAGCTTGAAGCGCTTGGTTTCTGTAAGCGCTATTTATAAGCCCTTAAAATTACTATTTAATTCATAGGTAGTATGGTTAACAACATACCTAATGTAAAGAACGGTAGTGCGTTAATTACTGACGTGACGAAGTAATGCCGCATTAGGCGCCGCTGGAATGGAAATTAAGGCAGTGAAAAAAATATGCCATCCGTTAAAGTATAAAAAGGGGCTATGGGGAGGTGTGTGTCGACAATTTTGACCGAATAGGCCTTCTAAGCAATAAAACAAATTTTTTAAACATTTAGTGACCAACTGATTGAAATAAAAAATTATCTTCATGATTTTTTGTGTAAAAAGTACGACAAAAAAAGAGTGAGCAGTTTGGTTTTAAGGTATGCACAAAGCAATTAATCAAGGTTTTGATAACATCTTAGGTAAAAAATTAGCCTTTTTAAGGTAACCCGTTACATTAATGCATGGTTTAATAGGCCGTTTTTGCGCACAAGTCTAGCTATGCGATGGTAATTGATGCGTAGTAAAGACTGAGGCTTACTAAGCTTAGGCAGTCAGGTCGCTTTATCTCGATGACTGAGCGATACACCAAAAATGAGCCTTCTAGGGGAAAAGTATTGTGCTTTTAGGTGCAAAAACTTGATTTCACAGATTGATATTCATTAGGTGTTTTATTTGCAGCTGAATGGCAGGGTGAGGTCAGTTAATCAGCTTATATTTAATGGCTTTAAACTAAATGCATAGACTCTTTGCAATGTAGAGAAATCCGGAATATTTGGATTTATAATTTATTCACACACTACTGATAAAACAATGACGGGGTTATTCTGAATGGCTGAAAAGATACTAAGCAAATATTTATTGAATCTTGAAAAGCAGTTTGCTGGCGACAATCCAGTATTGCTTCAAGTCGCTAAGATATTTCAAGAATTAGATCAACTTGAATATGACCTAGGATTGATTAATGCTGATGAAACTACGGCGTCTAAAGATTCATGGTGGCCAATAGTTAGTTTGATTGGTGGTAGTTCAACGGCGAAATCCAAGTTTATTAATAGTTATTTAGGATCAGAGCAGTTGCTTTCTGGGATACAGGCCTCCAGTCATAAGTTTACGGTCTTGCTGGACAGTCCACAGCCAAATTCAGTTACCTTACAAGGAACTGCCTTAGATGTTGATCCGCGTTATCCATTTTATCAAGTTAGTCGTAAAATTGATCGCTTACAGGCGGGGGCCGGCAGTCGTATTAACGCGTTTTTAGAATTAAAAACGTTGCAAAGTGAGCGCTTAAAAGGCAAGTTATTTATTGATGCACCTGCGGTAGTTAGTTCACAAGCTGCGCCTGTGGTTTCTTTATTAACCAATCACATGATTGATCATTCCGATTTAGTATTAATTTTTACGGATATTTTTGAGCAAGATTTTCCGTTAATGGAGGAGTTAATCGCTCATATTATTACCTATCAAGATTCGAATAAATTTGTCTATTTAATTGATGATGCCGGTGAAGGTCTGAATGTAACGAATAGCAATGCAATAATTTCATTATGGCAAAGAAAATTATCTGATCTAGGCATAAACACTGGTCAATTTATTGTTTTAGCAGAGTTAGCCAATCAATCAATTCAGCCAAAGCCAACGTGCTTTTCACAGATTGATCAACGTTTAGCTAATGTTGAACACGAGCGTTCTTACCGGGTATTGGATGCCTTGGAAAAAAATATTATGGACATTGAAAATACCGTTATTCCTGAAGTTAAGCGTGGAATTATGTTATGGAAAGAACGTTCCACATTGGCTTCAGTTATCGTGCTTAGTTTTATTGCAATGCTTGCTATCTTTGCCGAGATCGAACTGGGTGTGTTGGAGTTATTAATTGATCCTATCATTGGGCCCATTGCACTGGTTTCATTAATCGCCGTGATGCTGCCTATGCATTTAATTACCAGTCGAATCCTTGCTAAATTAATAACACAACAGCTTAATGAAAGACAAAAAGAGCTTCATTTAATGGAGAATATTGGCGAAATGTTTGAAAAAAATATAACGTTTTTTAGAATGGTTTTGCCGGTATTTGAACCCGCTGGCTGGAATAAAAAAACTAAGGCTAGGTTGTGGCAATTAAGAGAAAGTACCAAAGAGCTGGTGCAAGCATTGAATGATTATTTTAGTTCACATCAAGATCATCAAAGCACACTGGTCACGGCAAAATTTAAAGATTTTTCTGATAAACCATTTAATTAATGGCTAGTCTACTTAGCATAAATAGGCATTGAGCTAATTTTTTGATCAATTAAAGTTGTCAATTTTTTATAATTTTTAGCATTAACTGAGCCGTAGTTTTTTAAAAAATCAGCATGATTAATATTTTCAGGTAAATCTCTTGGATCAGGCATAAAGTCTCGGTAATCATTAATTGCCGACATGTTTTTTTGGATAAGTTGCGCTGTTTCCAACGATAACGTTGCCATTTCGCCAAAATAACTGCCTGCTTTATCCGCAGCAAGGTCAATAAAACTAAAGCCACTGCCCATTTTTGCATCGCGTAATTCTTTTTGCTCCCCCAATGTTACTGAAAGGTGATTATTAAGTGTCGCAGACAGTGACGCTGAGGCAATAAAGTGTTGCGCTAAATCTCCTCGTTTATATAAAAAAACAGTGTAATGTTGTAACTGTTTTTCAGCTTGCGTTGCAAATAAGAACTGGCTGCTATTTTTATTGACATATTCGTTGATGGCAATAATTGCAAGGCGATTTTCAACGATCGGATTGGTTAAGCTTGAGCGTTGCTGCGCCATTGTAAACAGTGGTTTTAATAATTCAGCTAAGGATAATAACCATTTTTGATTATGTAACTGAACGATTTCATTCAGCTTGTTTTGGTAAAGTCGTAGCGTTTTTTGTTCAGAAGTACTTAGGTGTGCAGTTGGATTAAATAATGAATCAAATTGGGAAACGTAGGTTAGAACCATTCTTTCTGTGCTGAGATCTAGTTTTTTAAGAGAATGAAAAGCAAGCTTGAAATACGCATTGTTTGTTGAGGCGTTGATGAATTGCTGATAACTAAATCTAACAATATTCTTAGGAATCTTCACGTTACCAATACTCAGCGCATCAAGCAAAGGCAAAGGGTTGTTTTTTTGCTGAATGAATGACAGCGAGATAAGTGCGTATTGGTTGGTGAGAACGTAAGGAAGTTGAATACGCATATCAAGTTGCTGTTGCTTTAAGTGCACTTGAACCGCTCCTGCGTGATAAAGATTAAATAAGTACTGAGTGACGACAGTTAATTCATGCTCATTAAGAACGATAGTATTCAACCCTTGATGTTGCCTGCTAGTAATACTATGAAGGATTTTTTCTGCGTGTGTTTTTTCTGGTAAGTTTTGTTCCCAGGGTAAAGGTGTGTCACCGTTATTGCTCAAGGCAAAAAAAAAGCCAGCTACGCTAAGCAGCAAGAGCGTAGCGATGCAAAAAACGATAAAGTTAAATGTTTTTTTCATGCTAAATAGCTATGAAAAGACTAACGAAAAGCTTGCCGCTTTTAAATACTCAGCTTCTTGGTTTAAATCAGCGCGCGTTAAGGGCGCTTGATCTAACCATAGCAATGGAAAATTGAGGTGAATTTTTTTCTTGCTGAAAGAAATGTCAACATTAGGTAGTTCATTTTCATCACGATTACGACGCAGTAAAACAGCTAATCTAAGTACGATAATTAAATATGAAATTTTTGTTTGCCAAAGTTCAGGTAATTTTTTAATTTGAGTGGTAGAAAATTTGCGTCGATGGTTTCTAATTAAGGTTGCTAATAACAATTGATCTTGTCTTGAAAACCCTGCTAAATCACCATACTCTACAATATACGCGCTGTGTTTATGGTATTGGCTATGGGCGATATCGTGTCCAATTTCATGCAATTCAGCTGCCCAATGTAAAAATTGAAGTGAATCTTCTTCGCCCGCCCAAGCGTGGCTACTCATTAATCGCGTTAAAATATGAGTGATGGTGTGTTGAATTCGCAAGGCATGCGGATGGTCTGTATGAAAGCGTTTAGCAAGCATTTTTGTTGTTTCAGAGCGTATATCATGATGGTAAAGTCGCCCTAAAATATCCTGTATTAAGCCTTCACGTAACGCGCCATCAGATACTGTCATTTGCTCAATCTTTAAACTTTTGAAGGTAGCGTAGGCAATGGCAACGCCGCCTGGAAATACAGGTAAACGTTCAGGATCAAAATCTGGAAAGTTTAACTCACTGATATGTTTGCATGACAACAGGTAGTCGACAAGTAGTTCTAAACCCTGTTTCGTAATGCCATTATTGCTCCAGTTTTTTGCTTCCAACACCTTAGCTATCGAGCGAAGACTGCCTGATGCGCCAATGGCTTCATGCCAATTTTTACGTTGGAATTTTTTCCCAAAAGGCTCCAGTTGTTGTTCCGCAAATAATACCGCACGCGCAAAATCATCTTTATTAATTACGCCTTGTTTAAAAAAAAGATGACTAATTGATACGCAGCCCATGTGTAAGCTTTCTTTTTCCTCGGGTACATTGTTCGCTCCAATAATATATTCGGTGCTGCCACCGCCAATATCCATGACCAACCGTCGTTGTGCATTACTGCCTAAGCTATGTGCTACACCTTGATAAATTAGGCGCGCCTCTTCAATGCCTGAAATAATATGAATGGGGTGATTTAAGGCCAATTCAGCTTTTATTAAAAAATCATCGACATTTTTTGCGGTGCGTAATGTATTCGTGCCAACAATGCGGACATTCTCAGGTGGTATGGTGCGGATACGTTGTCCAAAGCGTTCTAAGCAGTTTAACGCGCGTTGTTGTGACTCTTGAGATAGCATGGTGTTTTTATCAAGACCAGAGGCGAGTCTGACCATTTCTTTTAGGCTATCAAGTGTTGTTAATTTGCCTTCATGAAGGCGACACACAATCATATGAAAGCTGTTCGAGCCAAGGTCAACAGCAGCAACAATTTCAGGGGTGGTTTTTTGCACAGGGACATCCAGTTTTGTCTATGAGAGAGGGTAAATTCTGATAAAATCGTGGGTCATTAGACGTTGTCAGGGTCACTAAATAAAGCAACAGTGGCTAATTTAACTTATTTATAAGGTTCCGTTAAGTGTTAGTTTTATTATGAATGCATTATCAATTAGTCAACTACGCAAAGTGTACAGTAATGGTTTTGAAGCCTTAAAGGGAATAGATTTGGATGTTGAAGAAGGTGATTTTTTTGCCTTATTAGGTCCAAATGGCGCGGGAAAATCAACAGCCATAGGGATTATCAGTTCCTTAGTTAATGAAACCAGTGGGTCGGTGACTATATTTGGCCATGATTTACAAAAACACCGTAATCAAGCGAAAAGTTGTTTGGGCTTGGTTCCGCAAGAGGTTAATTTTAATCAGTTTGATACGGTAAAAAATATCTTACTCAATCAGGCTGGGTATTATGGTATGTCAAGGAAGGTGGCATCGGCAAGAACCGAGCACTGCTTAAAGCAAATGGATTTATGGGATAAGCGAGATACTATTTCAAGACGATTATCGGGCGGAATGAAACGCCGCGTAATGATTGCAAGAGCCATGGTGCACGCACCTAAGTTGTTGATCTTAGACGAGCCCACCGCAGGTGTTGATATTGAAATTCGTCGCTCTATGTGGGAGATGATGCAGGATGTTAATCAACAAGGCACAACGATTATTCTTACCACGCATTATTTAGAAGAGGCCGAAAGTTTATGTCGAAATATTGCGATTATCGATCAGGGGCGTATCGTAGAAAATTCAAGTATGAGTCAGTTATTAGCGCGGCTTCAGGTTGAACATTTCGTGCTTGATTTAGCCGAAGCATTGACAACTCCACCAGATTTAGAGGGTTATCAGATTGAATTGGTGTCGCCTAAGGTGATGAGTGTGGCGGTGCCTAAGACAAAAGGCTTAAATCAATTATTTAATTATTTAACGCAACATAATATTCAGGTGTTGAGTTTAAAAAATAAAACAAATCGTTTGGAGCAGTTATTTATGGATTTGGTACAAGCAAAAACAAACAGGGTTTAGCCATGAATTTTACTGCATACAACACCATTGTGGTTAAAGAAATCTATCGATTTTTGCGCATCTGGCCACAGACGCTGTTGCCGCCAGCCATTTCGACAGCCCTATATTTTTTAATTTTTGGTAAGTTAATTGGTGATCGTATCGGCACCATAAGTGGTGCCAGTTATATGGATTATATTGTGCCTGGGGTGATATTAATGTCGGTGATTAATCATTCGTATGCCAATGTCGTTTCCTCTTTTTATTCAACAAAGTTTCAACATAATATTGAAGAATTATTAGTTGCCCCCGTCTCTAATGTCGTTATTTTGGCGGGTTATATTACGGGTGGCATTTTACGTGGTTTATTAGTGGGCTTTGTGGTCGCATTTATTGCCATGTTATTTTCTGAGGTAATCGTGCAAAACTTTACGATTGCTTTGCTTATTGCGTTAATGACGGCCACCATGTTTTCTTTGGCTGGATTTATTAACGCACAACTTGCTGAAAGTTTTGATGCTATTTCTATCATCCCTAATTTTGTGCTGACACCGTTAAGTTATTTAGGGGGTGTTTTTTATTCAGTCTCAATGCTACCAAGTGTTTGGCAAATTATTTCTATGGGAAATCCCATTCTTTACATGGTCAATGCTTTTCGTTTTGGGTTCATAGGCGTGACTGATGTGGATATTCAGCTCGCTTTTATGATGACGGGAGGCTTTATTGTTTTAATGACGGTCTTTAGCTTATTTCTTTTGCATAAAGGCACAGGTCTTAAGCAATAATGCAAACAGTCTTCTTTTTTCAAACAGAGGAACTGAAGCAGTACCTTTTTTTAACTTTAGCACTTAACATTTAAAATGGACTCTTTTAAACCTGGACAACGTTGGATTAGTAATACTGAATCAGAATTAGGCTTGGGGCTTATTCTTGAGGTCAGCGCTAACCGAATTACTATGCTGTATCTCGCCGCAGATGAACGACGACTTTATGCGCGAGATAATGCGCCCTTAACGCGGGTGATTTATGCCGTTGGCGATGAGATTGAATCCGTAGATGAAGAAAAAATAATAGTTGAGCGAGTCATTGAAGAGGCTGGTTTAGTTATTTATTTTGGGCTGAATGCGCTAGGCGAGCACGTTAGATTGGAAGAGGTTGAGTTAAACCATCATATTCAATTTAATAAACCACAGGACCGCTTATTTATTGGTTCATGCGATCCAAGTGCGTGGTTTTCATTGCGATATAAAACCTGGCAACGTGTTCAGCAGCATGATCAGTCGCCTGTAAAAGGCTTACTTGGAACACGCACTTCATTAATACCACATCAACTATTCATTGCGTATGAATCGGCCAACCGTACCGCACCAAGAATTATGTTGGCGGATGAAGTTGGGCTGGGGAAAACAATTGAAGCGGGTTTGATTTTGCATCATCGTTTAATTAATGGCTTAAATAAGCGCGTACTTATTATTGTGCCTGAAAGTTTATTACATCAATGGTTAGTGGAAATGTTAAGGCGTTTTAATTTACGCTTTAGTATTTTTGATGAAGCACGCTGTTTGGGCGAGTTAGGTGATGAAGGGTGGGAATCAGATTCGCCTACAAACACTGATAATCCCTTTTTAACTGAGCAATTGGTGTTGTGCAGTCAGGCGTTTTTTGCCCGTTATCCTAATCGTCAACAACAGGCGTTGGCAGCACAATGGGATATGGTTATTGTCGATGAAGCACATCATTTAGAATGGAGCGAACAGGCGGTTAGTTCCGAGTACGCCTTTGTGGAGCAGTTGTCACTGCAAACGGCGGGCTTGATTTTATTAACGGCTACACCAGAGCAATTAGGTAAGGAAAGTCATTTTGCACGGCTTAGATTATTAGACCCAGATCGTTTTTACAGTTTTAGTGCCTTTCTTGAAGAAGAAAGACAATTTGAGCCCGTCGCACAGGTAGCAAAATTATTATTAAGTGCGGTTGAGCTAAGCATAGAGGAAAAAGATTTATTAAGTACGTTGCTTAAGGATGACAATGTTGCGGCGTTATTAGCTGACGTTGACGAGCCAGAGCAAGGCACCCATGCCCGCGCAGCACTGATTAAAATTTTATTGGATCATCATGGTACGGGGCGTATTTTATTTAGAAATTCACGACATACCATTCAAGGCTTTCCTGAGCGACAACGTCATGCCTATCCCTTAAGTAATACAACGCATGATGCGGTTTTGCAGGAAGATGTTCGCTACCTATGGCTGGTAGAAAAAATAACGCAGTTGGTGAATGATAAAGCCTTGTTGATTTGCCAGCACGCTGAAACAGCTATCGCTTTAGAGCATACATTAAAAAATCGCGCAGGCATTGCTGCGGCCGTATTTCATGAAGGGCTAAGCATTATCGAAAGAGATCGTGCAGCCGCGTATTTTGCAGATCCTGAAAGCAAAGCACGCGTATTAATTTGCTCTGAAATTGGTAGTGAGGGGCGTAACTTTCAGTTTGTTCATCATTTAATTCTTTGGGATTTACCTGAAAACCCAGATTTATTACAACAACGAATTGGGCGTTTGGATCGAATTGGGCAAAAACATGTCATCCAAATTCATATTCCTTACCTTAAGGGAACTGCGCAAGAGCTGTTATATCGTTGGTATGATGAAGGCATGAACGCTTTTTGTGCCAATTGTTCCGCAGCGCAACCCGTTGCCGAGCAGTTAAAAGATAAGTTAGCGCAAGTCTTACAGACTTTAGATGCTCAACAAATTGACTCTTTTCTTGCCACAACGCACACCTTAGTTGCCGAGACCGAAGTTCATTTACATAATGGCCGAGATCAGTTGTTAGAGTTAAATTCGTATCGTAAAGACCTTGCCGACACCTTGATTACGCAATTACAAGCTTATGAAGCTCAGGACAATTTATGGCCGTATATGGAGGAAGTTTTTGAGTGTTACGGTGTAGAAACAGAATTTCATTCTCCACAGTGTTACATCGTTCGCCCAGGGGATCATCTTAGGGTTGCTCATTTTCCCCATTTAATAGAGGACGGTGTGACCGTCACCAACAATCGTGATATTGCGCTGGCACGAGAAGATATGCAGTTTATGACTTGGGAACACCCCATGGTAATGTCTGCAATGGATTTAATTTTATCCAGTGAAACGGGCAATGCTGTGATGAGTGTTATCAAACATAAGCAGCTTAAAGCGGGACAATTTTTATTGGAATGTTTGTTTGTCATTGAGTGTAGTGCGCCTGCTGAATTGCAGGTGAGCCGTTTTTTACCCCCTACGCCAATTCGTATTTTAATAGATCAACATCAGCAGAATTTAACCGCCAGCTTTGCGCACGATGATTTACCCGATGCAAAAATAAACTTTGATAAAAGTCAGATAGTTGCCTTTCTTAATCATCAACGTACCAAGCTAAATGACTTGCTTAAATTGGCGGAGACAACAGCCTTGGACGAAATGCACACGTTAATTGCCGCCGCTGCACAGCAAATGTTGAAGGTCATGACTGCGGAGATGAAGCGCTTAAATAGATTGAAAAAAGTGAATCCAACCATCAGAGCGGAGGAAATTGAACAATTAAAAGATTTTACTTTGTTAGCGCATGAACATATTGAAATGGCACAATTAAAGTTAGATGCTGTTCGTTTTATTATCGCCAGTTAGATATGTGCTGTTGTAAGCGTAGTAAATTTTTACAGAATTTAAACACCCTTATTGGATTGAAGTATGGAACGAATTGGCAAGTACACCGAAGCAATGCATTTTGCAGCGGGACAAACTATTAGCGCTGAAGGCAGTATAGGCATGGGTTGGTATATTTTATTGCAAGGCACTATTGGCGTGTATAAAAACGGGGCTCGCATCGCTGAATTTACTAAAAAAGGAGCTGTTTTTGGAGAATTGAGTACTATTTTAAATATACCAAGGACAGCAACACTTAAAGCAGATAGTGTTGCAGATGTTTTATATATTGAAGAAAACCTAGAGCAATTAATTATCAAGCATCCCGATATAACGCGAAAAATCATTGTCAGTTTAGCTGAGCGTTTAACTAAAACAACACGCGACTTAACGAAGACCTTTTAGGCAAACAACTTCCACAATTAATTTCACATTAACTTATGCACGATTATCAACTACAGTTTATTGACTATGCCATCGCCTCTGGGGTATTAAAATTTGGCGATTTTTTACTAAAGTCTGGACGGAAAAGCCCCTATTTCTTTAATACAGGACTCTTTAATACGGGCGCACAGCTGGGTAAATTAGGGCGATTTTATGCACAAGCACTTCAGCACTCAACCTTGCAGCCTGATATTTTTTATGGACCTGCGTACAAAGGCATTCCTTTAGTTTGCGCTACGGCGATAGCGTATGCTGAGTTAACTGGGCAGGAAATGCCTTACGCATTCAATAGAAAAGAAGCGAAAGATCATGGTGAAGGCGGTTTGATTGTCGGCGCACCCTTGCAAGGTAAGGTATTGATTATTGATGATGTGATGAGTGCAGGCTTGTCGGTAAGAGAGTCTATTACCATCATACACGACGCAGGAGCGCACCCTATGGGCGTGTTGATCGCGTTAGATAGGCAGGAAAAAGGCTTGCAAGCATTATCCGCAGTACAGGAAGTGTCCCAGCAGTTTGGTATTCCTGTTATTGCCATCATTAGTTTGCATGACATTATTGCTTATCTAACGGAACAAGCAGATGTGCATTTGTCGGCCATAACAGAGTATCAAGGCGTTTACGGTGTGTAACGAGTGCTGCCGAATACTTCTCCTGAATTTTACTGCTCGTTCCAAGCGCCAGCTTGATAGCCAGCATAATTTAGGCAAGGAGAAGATTGTTTTTTTGTTGACTTGCGATTAAATCAAAGGAATTCACTATGAAATTTATAATGGCAACCTGTGTTCGGAATGAAGGTCCTTATTTGCTGGAATGGATCATGCATTATCAGTTGTTAGGCTTTGATCGTATCATTATATTTTCCAATGATAATAACGATGGCTCAGATAAGTTACTGGCTGCACTCCACGAAGCACAGATAATCGATTGGCGACCACGTGTTTTATTGCCTGATCAGAGTCCACAATTAAGTGCGTTCAAAAGCTTATCGCAAGAACTGTTTGCCGATGCAACAGGGCATGGTAATTATTTAGCGTGGTTTGATTGTGATGAGTTTTTGGTTCTTAAAGCGCATCAAACTGTTGCAGAATTAATGGCGTTTTATCATCACCCAGATGCGTTATTTATTAATTGGCAGCATTTTGGCTCGGCAGGTAATGAAAAATACACGCCCGAGCTAACGTTAACACGTTTTTTATACGCAGACTCTGAGACTGAGCATAATCGATTTGGTAAATGTATTGCTAAACTTCAGCCTGAACTTTACTCCTTTATTTCTAATCACCGCCCAGTCCCTTTAAACAATCAACAGTGTGGACGCGTCATTTATGCGGCGCCTGCGGAACAAGAAGTGAGCGTTGATCAGGCGATGGTGGCGGGTAAGCATCCTAAAAAATTAACACATTTACCACCGATATTTCATCAGGTGTGTCAGCTTAATCATTATGCGATTCGATCAGTACAAGAATATACCTGGAAATCAATGCGAGGTAATGGGCGTTTAGCCGTTGATATAGACGTTAAGCAGTTTAAAGATTCTTATTTTAAATCTCATGATTTAAATACTAAGCAAGACACTATTGCTAACGATCAGTATGGGCACAAGGTGCAGGCAGCGCTTGCTGCCTTGCCAGCACATTTCCATGAGCTTTCAGCTAACACAGTAAGGCAGCTTGAGGAAAATGAACAAAACTGGGTAGCCGCTTTAGCCCTTAAAGCACAACACCCCTCACATTGGTTATATGCCGCGCAGCAACAGCATTTATTACGTAACTATTCCGTCGACGTTGTTGATGCGCGTTTGGCTTATGGGTCTTTTGTCGGGGATAAATTAAATTATGTGTTTTTAGAAACTCCAAAAGCTGCATGTAGCACGATGAAATGGGTGTTGGCTCAACTAGAAAATCGTAATGTAAAGTTGCGCCATATTGGCAAAGAAAGCAATTTAGCCATGATTATTCATTTTAGAGCGAGTCATGGTATCAAGAGTTTACTGGAGTTGCCCGTTGAGCAACGGCAAGCTTTAATCACCCAAAATGATGTGGTGCGTTTTTGTGTGGTTAGAAACCCGTATGCACGGATTGCGTCCGCATGGGCAGATAAAATTAGACAAAAAGAGCCAGGTTTTGACTGTCTTTGGGAAACAATTGCCGAGCATAACAAAACAGATCCATTAAAGTGCCCTACGTTTAAAGCCTTTATTAGTTGGTTGGTGGGTACGCAAAATCCTAAAAACTGTAATCCACATTGGCGCTTAATGCGCAATTTATTGCTGCCTGAGTTAATACCTTACACGCATATTCTCCATACCGAACAATTAGCAACAGAGCTGCAAGAGGTTTTAGATATCATCTGTCCAGAACAGCAGGCTGCACGTTTGCTTAAAGACTGTCGCACCAACGAATCCCTGCCGATTGAATGGCGCACGCTTTATGATGCAGAAACGGCACACTGGGTTGCTGAGTTTTTTCAAGAGGATTTTAATGCGTATGGTTATGCACTTGATTCTTGGCAAGCAGAGAAAGTTGTCATCGATAATGTTGAAGAAATTAAAAGATTACGTCGCCAATTAAGTGATTATGAACAGGCAGCACTTCAGGCAATTCGCCATAGAAATGATGTTATCTTTAGGTTAATACAAAAGAAACATAGTGTTACTAAGATAGTGGAGGTGCCTCAGCTCAAAAAAGTTTTAGTGCTGGGAGATTCTCATGTGCGTGTTTTAGAACAAACACGATGGCAGAAAATTGAACCTAAACTAAGCTGGGAGGTGGTGTCGGTTGACGGCGCAACGTTATTAGGACTGTATAACCCCAAAAGTAAAACGCAGGCGGGCGAAAGATTTACCAAGGCATTGATTGCGAGTCATGCCGATGCAGTGGTTGTATCCTTAGGCGAGGTGGATGCAGGGTTTTTAATTTGGGCAAAAGCTGAAAAAGAACAGTCTGATCCGTATGCAATGGCTATGCTCGCGCTGAAAAATTATCGCCGATTTATTAAAACAGCCCGTTTAAAAGCAGGCGTTATTGTAGTGAGCGCCCCTTTGCCGACTTTAATGGATGCGTCAGCGGAGGGGGAGGTTTCAAAATTACGAGCTGGTATCTCTGCAACCCAAAAAGATCGCATTGCTTTGACTATATGGTTGAATGCTAAGCTTGAAGCGTGGTGTGAGAAGCAGGGTATTGCTTATGTCAATCTTGATCAACTAGCACTGGGCAGCGATGGTTTAGTGCGTTCAGCATTACAGCATCAAAATCCAAAAAATCACCATTACAATCCTAAGCAGTATCGTAGGTTGCTAAAAAAACATCTCTTACCCGTGCTTAACACCCTGTTATCGGTGTAATGATGTCTGGCATTGAGCGTGTAATGTTAGCCGTTAAAGCTGGGAGTCTGTTAAGTTTAAGCATGATATCGCCTTGGGTGTCTGCGCAAGTTCCTCGCTTACCTGACGCCTTGCCTTTGGCCATGACGTTTAAAGCAGAAACAAAAGTAAAGCATAACGATCCAGAATTTACTAAACGACTCGCCGAAGCCTCGCCGTTTGTATGGTTACATGCACCCGGTATCGGTAAAAAATTAGCGTTGACGCGGGAAAAATACCCCAATAAAATTATTAGCTTGCAAGATGCTTATGGTGGGATTTCCGAGGTAGATATCGCTGCCGTATGGCCAGGGCATTGGCTTTATAAAGCGGGCACCTTGGTAACTAAAGATATTGCCCCCACCGACAATGTACTTCAGGTTAAAGATATCAGTCGAATTGTAAAAAATAGTCGTCGTATTAATAAGGGTAAGCAAAAAAACGCACTGGCATTAACGTTATATGCGCTCACTTCAGAACACAAGCCAGATTGGTCGCGTTACGAGCATGTTATTGTCACGGCTGTAGAAGATGACAAGGTGCGCGTTGAGCGCGGACAATGGGGCACTAAGCCACTGGCGTTTTCAGCGCAGCAAACCGTGGTTGCTGGGCACATGATGTTTTGGAGTAAGCAATGGCAGTTGAATATAAGCGCTGACAGTCCAAAAGGCGGCGTAAATCAGTTAACTGCAGCAGAATGGTATGCGCACAAAATAGCAGAAAAACTAATCGACGCAAAAGTTGCGGGCGTCGAGTTTGACGTGGGGCGTTGGACGTGGGGATATCCTGAGCAAAATCCCATGGATATTAATAATGATTTAATCCCTGATTATGGCTACTTGCAGGGAGTTAATAGTTTTGGTTTAGGTGGGCAACTATTTTTTAAAACGCTGCGGCAACTGGTTGGCGCGGATAAATTAATTCAAGTGGATAGCAATGATGCAATTTACGGTGTGCGTGGCTGGCAATATGTGAACGGCATTCAGCAAGAAGCGTTTCCACACTCAAATGATTATGATCGCTTTTCACAAGCTTTTTGGCATTTACGGTTGTGGGCAGAAAATGCTCAAGCGGAGCCTAAAATAAGTTACCCCTTTACTAAAGCACCTACCACAGTGTATGCAAACGCCCACCTAGCCGATGGCAGTAAAACAGATTTTAGATTTCGAATAGGCTTTGCTGCAGCCAGTCTTTTAGGGATGCCCCATCCGTTTGCAAGTTTGAGTTCACTTAAATTTGATCCTGCAAATATTCGGGGTAATGAGCAGGATGAAGATAATGAACAGTTTGGCATTTTTAATTGGGATGAATATCATGCGGGTGATTTAAACACCTGGCAATGGTTAGGTAAGCCAGTCACGGCGGCAACACAAGATTTAAGCGATTTAGGCAAGCAAGATTTAGTGCAAAATATTTCATGGATGTGGCAAGCAGGGCCAGGCTTTAGTGCGGAAACAGCAGGTAAGTCTGGTGTCTTTACTGCTGACGTGAAGCGAATTCCAGAAGGAAGTTTGCCAGAGCTCTTGTGGGAAGGCGTTACACTGAGACCTAAAGGTGAGCTAAAGCCATTGCAGAGTGGTCATGAATATACCTTAGAATTTGCTGCACGAGGCAATGACAGTTGGCGTTATGGTGGGCAAGATTTTTTACACGTACCCCGCATGCTCACTATAAATGGCGCTATTAAAGGTCTGCGAGCACAACCGATGGCAGTATTAATCGATGATCATTGGCGTACTTATCGACTTAGTTTTAGTGTCGCTGCGCCTTATTCGCTAACACCTATTTTTGGTGTATCAGAGCAAATTGGTAACACACAAATTCGTGACATAAAGCTATATGAAGGTGGTGCGGAGCGCTGGGCAAGAAGTTTCGAAAAAGGTGTAGTATTGCTTAATATGACCCAACATCCTTGGCGTTATGCCCTGGCTAAAAAAAGCTATAAACGTCTAAAAGGCAAACAAGCGCCAGAAATTAATAGTGGAGAAAATGTCGACAATGACATTACGGTGCCCGTTCGAGATGCTGTTTTTCTTATAACGCGTTAACACGCACACGTACCTGATTTTTTATAAGGTGTTGGTAGTAAAAAGATTCTTGCTGGTTAACTCATTTATTGCCGCATATTATTTTCATTACAGGATGATAACCTATTGTTATATAAATTTTTTATAATAGAATAATCTTGCATAGTAAAGATTATACGGGCAATATACTGCCTAAATTACAGCAAGAGACGCCTGTGCATTTTAGAATTCGTAAAAACATCATCCAGTTAATTCGCATTACCTATGATGATGCAAAAAAAAAAGGTATCAACACTATTGTAGGAAGTGTTCCAGTAATCACACCGGTTCTTTCGGATAGTTTGCAAGAAAGTTTAACAGCTGAAGAGCTGCTCGCTTTTGAGCAATGGGTGTGTACTCGTCATCGAGCTATCATGCTCAGTGAAGAAATTGCCGCCTTAAGCTTGGCAGAAAATATGCTTACGGCAGAGCAGTGGTTTGGTCGAGATACTGAGGACACTATGGCAATGAAGGTCTTGGCAAAAGACCTAATGGTACGTTGGCAATCGTTGCGAAGAGTTTTGATAAAAAAGGGCTTGCTTGAATAACTAAGACAAACTTATGAATTTGATCATAACCAGTATTTAAACACGAGAGAGAAAAAATGAAAGCAATTGAAATCGTAGCACTTATTAAACAAAATAATCCTGATATTTTAAGTAAAACACCAGAAGCACGCGCCGCAAAAATTATTGCTGCGGCGTTTGCTGAAATTGCTAAACAAGTGCAAGCAAATGATCAAGGTGCACTTAAAATTCAAGCACTGGGCAGTTTTACCAGCAAACAAGTTGAGCGTGAAAAAGACGGGCAAAAAATAATGGTTAAAAAAGTTGGCTTCCGTCCGTCCAAAATAATTAAATCAGCAGAGTAAAGTGCTATCGGATTGTAATCAAGGTCATTAGAAATCTAGTCTCGTGGTTACAATCTTTTCCTACCGCCCCCTATCTATCTTCACGTTAGCCGCTATCTGTCAGTTAAGTTGTCAAGTGCACAGAGTATGCTTGCCCACGTCAAAGCCGTCGAGCCTGCGCTAAACAGCTTCAATAAACACCTAGCATTCATAATGTTTAGTGCGTTGACACCCCTTTTTAAATGTAAGCTTTCGTTATTTTCGCTATGAATTTTTTTATCCATATTGGCATACATAAAACTGGCAGTACCGCATTGCAGTATTTTTGTTTAAAAAATCGACTAAAGCTTCAAGAGCTTGGCTTTTTTTACCCAGAAATTGGGTTGAAAGATGCAGGGCACCACACTATTGCGTGGTTAGCAAAAAATAAAGATAAGTCTGCACGTTTGCATGAAATATTGCATTCAATTAAAGAGGAAGCGAGGCGAGCAGGATGTGAAAATATTATTTTAAGCTCTGAAGAATTTGAGTTTTTAAGAGATCTGCACATGCTAAGTGCCGCATTACAACATGATCACTGTAAGATTATTATGTTTTTGCGACGTCAGGATTCACTGCTTGAATCTGAATATAATCAGCATGTAAAAATGTTTTCAACTAAATATCGCCATGATATTTTTAAATTTCATTTTGATCATGATTTTAGTCAGCGTTTTAATTACAAATATTTGTGCAATATTTGGCGACATAAATTTAGTGATGATGGCTTGTCAATCATCAGTTATGACTATTGGTCTAAACAACCAAATGGAATTTTTAATGCATTTTTAGCGACCTTAGGTTTGTCATTGCATGACAACTTTATGATGCCCGAGGAGCGGCACTCAAATATAAGTTTGCCTAATAAAGCGACCTTGTACTTAGCAAGATTAAATCAGTTATCGTTAACAAAAGAACAGCATCAATTAGCAATACGCTTATTAACGACTGAGTTTAGCTTGGAAAAAAACCAGCCTTTATTGTCTATGAAAGATCGTCATACACTCTGGAAACGTTATAAAGGGACAAATGATTTTGTGGAAAAAAACTTCAATACAGCATGCTTTATTGAGCCGGAAAAGGATGCCAATGCAGAGGTGTTAGCGTCATTAAATTTTTGTACGCATTTTAATAGGGGCCTCTATGCGCGAATTAAGGCTGCCGTATTAACAGGAGAGCATCAATGAAAATAATGGCGTATGTGATTGGTTTTGCAGAGTCTGAGCGAATAGTGCAATTTAAACAGCGTCATCAACGTGATGATTTTTTTGAGCTAATCCCCGCAGTAGATGGAAGGGTTTTACCGCTTAGTCTGCTAGAAAAAATGTTTTCAGCATCTTTTTTTGCGCATCAATTAAAAAATAAAGGTGAAGGCTGGTTGGGTGCGAGTTTTGGATGTTTTTTAAGTCATATAAACGCCATTGATACGGCTAAAAAGCAGCACGCAGATTTTGTAATTATTGCTGAAGATGATGCTGAATTTCGCGCGGATCCACGATTAATGATTCCTGCAATGATCGAGCATGATATTGAATTATTATATTTAAATGATCGCATGCGCAGCAAAACAACGGTTCAGGCAGGTAATATTATTGTTTTAACGG
>QYQN01000039.1 GCA_007280895.1 Methylococcaceae bacterium | reverse complement strand
AGCCTAAATCTGGCTTTTTCCATTTCTTATCTACCCATTCACACTTATATTTATTGGCGGCATCTCCAAAGGTCTTTAGTTGTTTATTGGCCTCAATCTCGTCTAAGTGCTGTAGCTTGCTCTCGATCTCTTTAATGCTAGCGCCCTCTTTAGCCATCTGTAGCGCTTCCAAGTTATCTAGCAATATAGATGGATGCTTACCGACTGCTACCAACTCCCTTGCTATCAGGTGAATTTTACCCGCCTCTAATAACGATATTTCCGGATAGTTGCCGTAATGGTATTTATCTTTTTTGCCATCAAGCCTAAATTCATAACGCCATGTTTTTGTCCCCTTTGATCTAATGACTAAAGATAACCCCTTGCCGACTGACTTTTGGTAATCTTTCTCTAAAGGCTTGGATTTCCTTATCTCTGTATCTGTAAGCGCCATTACTGTCCCCTTTTTTTTGATTATTTCGGGCAATTTTACAGGAATTTAAAAACGGGGGACATAACAGGGGACAAAATAACGCGCTTTAGTGGGTGCGGGTGGGAATCTCTAGGCACAAAAAACCCCGCTAAGCCTTTAAGCTTGCGGGGTTTTGGGTAACTCTGGGACTGTATGAAACAGCCTCAATAATTATAAGCTGTAATACATATCAAATTCAACAGGATGTGTGCTCATGCGTAAACGGGTTACTTCTTGCATTTTTAAGGCAATATAACCATCGATAACATCATCAGTAAACACACCGCCACGCGTTAAAAATTCACGATCGTTATCCAAGGCATCTAAGGCTTGATCAAACGAATGACAGACTTGTGGAATCGCTTTTTCTTCTTCAGGAGGTAAGTCATACAAATCTTTATCCATAGCTTCGCCTGGATGAATTTTGTTTAAAATACCATCTAAACCCGCCATTAACATTGCTGAAAATGCTAAATATGGATTGGCTGTTGAGTCAGGGAAACGTACTTCGATACGACGACCTTTAGGATTGCTTACAAAAGGAATACGAATCGAGGCAGAACGGTTACGCGCTGAATAAGCTAACATTACTGGTGCTTCAAAACCTGGCACTAAACGTTTATAACTGTTGGTTGAAGCATTAGTAAACGCGTTTAATGCTTTTGCATGTTTAATAATACCACCAATATAAAACAGTGCAGTTTCAGACAAACCACCATACAAATCACCAGAAAATAAATTCACACCATCTTTTGATAATGATTGGTGCACATGCATACCGCTACCGTTGTCGCCCACCATTGGTTTAGGCATAAAGGTTGCCGTTTTTCCATATGCGTGAGCAATATTTGCTACCACATATTTCAACGTTAATACTTCGTCTGCTTTTTTAACTAAGGTATTGAAACGTACACCAATTTCACATTGACCTGCGGTGGCAACTTCATGATGATGAACCTCAGTAACGATTCCTAATTCTTCTAAGGTCATGCACATTGCTGAACGCATGTCTTGGAAAGAATCCACTGGTGGCACAGGAAAATAACCACCTTTCACACCTGGACGATGACCAATATTGCCATCTTCATACACTTTTTCTGAGTTCCAGCCCGCTTCTTGTGAATCAATTTTGAAGAAAGAGCCACTCATATCAGAGCCCCAACGAATATCATCAAAAATAAAAAATTCGTTTTCTGGACCAAAATAAGCAGTATCAGCAATACCTGTAGACTGAAGAAACGCTTCTGCACGTTTGGCTAATGAACGTGGATCACGCTCATAACCTTGCATATTTTTTGGCTCGATAATATCGCAACGAATCACTAAAGTAGTGTCGTCAAAGAAAGGATCCAATGCCGCTGTGCTTGGATCTGGCATTAAAATCATGTCCGATTCATTGATATGTTTCCAGCCTGCAATCGATGATCCATCAAACATATTACCATCTTCGAAGGTATCTTCACTGATGGAATGTGCTGGAAAAGTAACATGCTGCTCTTTACCACGCGTATCACAAAAACGAAAATCAACGAATTTTACGTCATTTTCTTGAATCATTTTAAGTACGTTTTCTACGGACATATTCGGTCTCCTAAACAAAAGTTCATAATTATTGTATTGCATTTTTATAAGCGCATTTACGATAACTTTTTTTTGCTTAATTAGCCAATAAAAAATATGCAAATAAAACCAAGTATTGCTACATTTCCTCTCGCGTTACTCTCTACAAAAGAGCTTAGATTACAATCTACTATGGGTATTTGTCTGGCGCACAATTATTAGTCAAAAAAGCACCAAAAAAGAGCAATAAAAACAAAAGTTGCGCATTTACAACACCTCGTCCTACAAAACACGTCAACATTGTTAATTGGCATACTATCTGCTAAAAATAATTACGTATTAACCTATCATCTTTAGCGATGTCTTTTACAACTCGTAACTGGTTTTTACTGGCTTACTATTCAATGGAAATTAAAAAATGAAATCTATATCTAAGCGTAACAACTACTTAACACTTGCAACCGCTGGCAGTCTTGTTTCGATCAGCCTTTTTTCAGCCAATATTTTTGCTTCTGAAGGGTTAATTGATGAAATAAAACGTTATGGCTTTACCGCTGGTGCTTGGGCTAATGCTGGTATCACTTACAATGCCACTGACCCTGAGGATAATTACAACGGCCCTGTAACATTTGGCGATCGCTCTGGTGAACCACAACTAAATCAATTAAATGCTTACATTCAACGCGCAGTCACTACCGAAGGCAGTGCTTGGGATTTTGGCGCACGATTTGATGTCATGTTTGGTACAGATGCGGCATTCACTCAGGCGTATGGCGCTTATACTGGTTCAAATCCTGGCTGGGATTTAGATTTATTACGCGATTGCACTGGTTATAACACCTGTAGCGGTAATAATCGCTTTTATGGGCTAGCGATTCCACAAGCTTACATGGAAATGTATGCGCCTGTTGGCAATGGCTTAAACATTAAAATTGGGCATTTCTACACGCCAATCGGCTATGAAACTGTTCCTGCGCCTGATAATTTCTTTTATAGCCATGCTTACACCATGCAATTTGGTGAACCATTTACGCACACAGGGTTGATGGCAAATTACACCATCGATAAAAACTGGGCCGTCATGGGCGGTGTTGTTTCTGGCAGTGAAACAGGTGGCTGGGATGGCAATTTTGATGCACAACTAGGTAACTGGTCTGGCTTAATGGGTGCAACCTTCACAGCAAATAATGGCACATCGCTTAATATCAGTGGTACGTACGGTGCAACCTCTGAAACTAATAGTGCTGGCTGGGGCATGTACAGTGTGGTCTTAAAACATAACATCAATGAAAAAACTCATTTGGTTTTACAACATGATCACGGCTATGCTGAAGGCAATCCTAATCTAGGCACGTCTGATGCTGAATGGTATGGCATCAATAGTCATTTAACCTATGACATTAAAGATGATTTAGTGGCAGGGCTTCGTGGCGAATGGTTTAGAGATCAAAATGGATTTAGAGTTTGGGCGCCTGGCCGTCCATTTGCACCAACTGGAACAGCTATTGGTGCAAGCTATTTCGAAGTCACTGCTGGGGTTACCTGGAAACCTAAATCATGGCTAAGTATTCGTCCTAATGTTCGTTATGACTGGGTAGAAGATACTACTGCGGTTGCAGGTAGCTTACCTTTTGACGGCAAAAACCGTGATAATCAATTTTTATTCTCTACTGACTTTACTGTCAAATTTTAACTCTCCTCTCTAAACTTATCCGCCTTTTTTAGAGTAATGCGCCTGTTGTCAATAGGCGCATTACTTTGCCTTATCCATAAACCACCCAGCTTTAGCCCTCTGTTATCACTAACTTTAAAACAGACTACCCACTAGCAATGCACGGTTAAAGATTAAGCTGCTCGTGGTGAGTCCTTCGACTACGCGTAAACAAGACTCGTTGAGTTGGTAGCCTTCAAACAAGATAAAGCATGGGTAACATCCTCAGACTTCATTTAATTTCTGTTCATACAATAAATACTGCCCTCTCTTTGTCATTCGCTTTTATAATAGGTCTTGACTAGCAACTCTGTCTTAAACGTATGCATCTTACTCAGTTAGGCAATAGTCAAATTCGTCCCCTCTATTTTTGGCTGCCCACTTAAGTCGGGACATAGCGCAAGGCTTAACCTGAAACTGTCCCGCCTTAAGTGGCTAGCCCTATTTTTTACTTTTTACACACCGCCCTTTTTCCATGCTTAATTCGAGAGTATCTATGTTTGAAGACTTACGCGACCTATACCAAGAAGTTATTTTTGATCATAACCGTAATCCACGCAATTTTCGCATCATTGAGCCGGCGGACAGAACCGTTGAAGGCTTTAATCCTTTATGCGGCGATCGCTTAACGCTGTACTTAAAATTAGATCAAGACAAAATTATTGACGCTAGCTTTCAAGGCTCTGGCTGTGCCATTTCTACGGCCTCGGTATCGCTGATGACAGAAGTGATTAAAGATAAAACTACCCAAGAAGCCGAAGACTTATTCACTACTTTTCATACCCTACTCACTAACAAAGATTCAGATTTACGTATGGAAGCACTGGGTAAATTAGCCGTATTATCGGGTGTTCGCGATTACCCTGCGCGCGTAAAATGTGCCACCTTAGCCTGGCATACTTTAGATGCAGCACTGAAAAACGAAACCCAAGCTATTTCGACTGAATAAATGCTAAACAATACCGCCACGCCTTCATTGTATTCAGGGAAACTAGCTGTCCTTTACGAACATCAAGATGACATTGGTAAATACCAAGCATTGGCTCAGCAACTTAACATCCCACTTTGTACTAGCACCGAACTTAAGCAAAAAAAGATGCTGTCGGCGATGTTTTTTTTAGCTTGGCGCGACGGTTGTTTACGTTTAATTGATGAAAAGCTACTAAAAAAGGGCGGTTTAACGGTTGAAATTGAGCCTCGCCCCGGTGAGCAACGCTCATGGCCTGCACCCAAAGATAGCGCCTTAGCAAAAGCTTTAGGACGTAAAACAAAATCAGTCATTGATGCCACCACAGGCTGGGGACAAGATAGCCTGCATATTTTTCGGATGGGTTATGACGTACATTGTATTGAGCGCTCACCCGTCATGATTGCATTATTAAAAGATGGCTTGCAGCGATTAAGTCAAGAAACATGGGTGCAAAATTGTGCCTTATCTGTACCCTGCTTATTAGAGGGCGATGCCATTGAACTCCTCAGCACTTTACCGAGTGTACCTGACGCAATTTATATCGACCCGATGTTTCCACCTAAGCGCAAAAAATCTGCCTTAGCCAAAAAATCAATGATGGTGTTACGTGATTTACTGGGCGACGATGAAGATAAGGAACAATTATTTACTGCCGCCTACAAAGCTGCAGGTAAGCGTGTGGTGGTAAAAAGTCCTGACGATGCCCAGCCGTTAATGGACAAACCCACGCATTCGTTTAAAGGCAAACTATTACGATACGATGTTTATTTAAAAGGCGATAATCATGACTGAATGGATAAATGTAGCACCAGAAACCAGCCTCGCAAAAGGCGAGCACCTGCTAATAACACTCAATGAAAGTAGTGTTGCTGTATTTAATATTGAGGGCAAATTTTATTCTATTGAAGATATGTGTAGCCATGACGGCACAGAAATAGCCAGTGGCATTATTAAAGATGAGGAAATTATTTGCCCACGCCATGGGGCACGTTTCTGCCTTAAAACAGGAGCGGTAAAATGTGCGCCTGCTTATGAAGCGATCGCTGCGTTTCCAACGCGAGTTGTTGATGGTTGGATTCAGATTCAGGATCATCGTTAACCCACCAAACAACAGCTTATCAATATTAGTCCACAAAAAAAGAGAGATGACACAGTGTATCCACCATGTTATCTCTCTTTGGTAACTACGAACTAAACAACTTATAAATGATAAGCCGTTTCACCATGCTCTGATACATCTAAACCTTCACGCTCAATTTCTTCAGAAACACGTAAGCCAACAAGCATATCGACAATTTTAAAGGCGGCAAACGCTACCGCACCAGACCAAATAATTGCAATACCCACACCCCATGCTTGACTGGTTAATTGCGCAATAAAATTATATTCTCCAACGCTATTGCTAACATAATCCCAGACCCCTGTACCGCCTAAAGCTGGATTAGCGACGACCGCTGTGCCTAACGCGCCAATAATACCGCCAACACCATGCACACCAAAGGCATCTAACGAATCATCATAATCTAACAACACTTTTAAATAAGTTACTGACCAGAAACATACCGCACCAGCCACCAAGCCCAACATAATTGCGCCCATCGGCCCTGCCCAACCACACGCTGGAGTAATGGCAACTAAGCCTGCAATTGCACCTGATGCACCCCCCAACATACTAGGCTTACCACGCATAACCCATTCTGCTCCCACCCAGGCTAAAGTAGCTGCTGCGGTGGCTAATAAGGTATTCACAAACACTAACGTAGCCAAGCCATTCGCTTCTAAATTTGAACCCACATTAAAACCAAACCAACCTACCCACAACAATGCCGCACCAATCATTGTCATCGTCACGCTATGTGGTGCTAATGATTCTTTTCTAAAACCAATACGTTTACCCACGACTAGACAGCCAATTAAACCTGCAATCCCAGCATTAATATGAACAACAGTACCGCCTGCAAAATCTAAGGCGCCTTTTTGAAATAAGAAACCCGCGTGTGATGCAGCGACACTTGCCGCAGCGGCATCGGTATAAGCATCTGGACCATCCCAATACCACACCATGTGTGCCATAGGTAAATATGCAAAGGTAAACCAAATAACCATAAACAATAATACGGCAGAAAATTTAACGCGCTCAGCAAACGCCCCAATAATTAACGCGGGTGTGATTGCCGCAAACGTAAGCTGAAATGCCACATAAATATACTCCGGTAGATAAATTCCTTTGCTAAAAGTTGCCACCAAAGACTCTGGTGTTATACCTAATAGGAACATTTTACTTAAACCACCAAAAAACTCATTACCTTCTGTAAAGGCAACACTGTAGCCATAGACTGCCCATAAAATAGCCATTAATGCAAAAATAACAAACACCTGCATTAGGACTGACAACATATTTTTAGCGCGAACCATACCACCATAAAACAAGGCTAGACCTGGAATCACCATTAAAATAACTAAGATGGTTGATATCATCATCCATGCAGTATCACCTTTTTCAACTGTACGTGTCGCAACCACGGGTGCGGTCGCAGCAGGAGCTTCTGCAACGACTGCTGGTGTCATGTCAGCAACAACAACTCCCGCAGTGACTGGTACGGTGCTTGTAGTTAGGTCGACGGCTGAAGTACTTGTTTCAGCGTAAAGTAAGCCAGCAAAACTCATTAATACAAACAACATCAAATTACGTGCTAAATAGTTCATGTTTACTCCTAACCCTTAAAGTGCTTCTTCGCCAGTTTCACCGGTACGAATCCGGACCACTTGCTCTAAATTTGTTACAAAAATTTTCCCGTCACCAATTTTTCCTGTATTGGCAGCTTTAGTGATCGACTCAACAGCCGTATCAACCAACGCTTCTGCCACAGCAACTTCCACTTTAGCTTTAGGTAAAAAATCCACGACATACTCTGCACCACGATATAGCTCGGTATGCCCTTTTTGACGACCAAAACCTTTGACCTCAGTCACGGTTACTCCAGACACTCCAATCTCAGACAGTGCCTCACGCACATCATCCAGCTTGAAAGGTTTTACAATTGCGGTTATTAATTTCATCAGTTCCTCTCACATAGTATTAAAGACTCATTGTGAGAAAGCAGACTTCATGCCAAAAAATAGAAACAACAGTACACCATCTATTCACTACGTTAATTGCCTACAGCTCATGATTAACCTTTTTTCTGCGCACTGTCGTTGCACATTACTCACTAAAACGACCAATTTAAGTGCATCCTAAAAACATAACGCCTTTTTTTTTACAATTCATCAAACAACTACAGTTCTGAAGACTATAAAATGCACACGCACTAAAACTTAACGAAACCCAATATCCTCCTGCACATTCCTACACTATCAAAAAAGAAAACAACCCATTGATAATAGCGCTTTCCTCTTCCATTACGGCTTACAGTAATGACACTTAACACTTTTAGCTAGGTATTAGTTTTTTTACTAGCAGGTATCGTTTAACTAAATCGGCTTATTATTTATTCACACCACTTTCATTTAAATTACAAAAGAAGTCATTGCTTTCCTTTTCTTTTATTTTATTTTCTTTCAAATGAATACAGAAATTAAATGCTAAGCTTAATTACCATTTAATACTCAGCTAGTTATTCACTTAATTGATAATAATACTTACCCTTTATATATTAGAATTAGCTTCGTATTTAAGATAATATATTGCTCACCATTAGTAATAATTATTTTTCTATATATGAATTCAATAGCAGAAGAAACAATAAACTCAATTAAACATCAATACGAAACCTTATCTTTAGATGAATTAGAATTACACACGTCTGTTTTAAACGATATTCATCAGCAAAAGATAGAATCAGAATCTAAAAGAATTAAAAATGAACTTTTGGAAGCAGCAAAAAAATTTAAAATATCATTGCATGTCGAAGAAGGAATTGAAATAAAAAAAATCTATAAACCTTTGATAAAAAAAAGCAAATTAATGCCTAAATATAAAAACCCCAACAACTCTGAAGAAACGTGGAATGGCTATGGCAGAAAACCTAATTGGCTATGTCATTATTTAACACTTGAAAATACTAGCATTGACGATTTATTGATTTAATTTCAAACATAATAAAACAATAAACTTATAATTAATAAAAATAAGCATTACCTTTTTCATCAAACGTCTTTATATATTTTTCCCTATTAAATAGGTTCAAATAACAAAGCCAAATCTTCCGCTGTTAAATTGACTTGGCTTTGCTCGTCTCCTGCCTTATATATTGAATTAGCCAAAACCCGCTTCTTCTCCTGCATTGCCAAAATTTTCTCTTCCACAGTATTTTCTGTCAGCAATTTGTACACAAATACAGGTTTATCTTGACCAATACGATACGCCCTATCTGCCGCCTGTGTTTCAGCCGCAGGATTCCACCAGGGATCATAAATAATCACCGTATCGGCTTCTGTCAAATTTAACCCTACTCCGCCCGCCTTTAAACTAATTAAAAACACATTTACAGTGCCATTTTTAAATTCTTCAATTGCGCCATCACGATTTTTAGTTTGTCCTGTTAATTTTGTATAGCCTATTTTTTGGGCTTGAAGTGTTTTTTCTATTATTGAAAGCATTCGGGTAAATTGCGAAAAAATCAGAATCTTTCTGCCCTCATCTAACAACTCAGGGAGCATTTCCATTAATAAATCAAGCTTGGCTGAGTCAGTAATTTTTTGTGCTTCTTTTAAGGGCAAGGTTCGAGGATCGCAGCAGGTTTGACGCAACTTTAGCAAGGCATCCAAAATAGTAATATGACTGCGCGATAAGCCTTTTTGAGCAATGGCATCACGTACTTTTTGCTCCATAGTTAAGCGAATGCTTTCATAAAGAGCCGCTTGCTTTGGGTGTAAAGGCACCGAACGTATAATTTCTGTTTTTAATGGTAATTCAGTTGCCACCTCGTGCTTAGTTCGTCGCAACATAAAAGGCTTAACTCGATTAGCTAAACGTTTTTTCTGCTCCCCATCTCCATGCACCTCAATTGGCGTACGATACAATTTGGTGAAATTAGCTTTATCTCCCAAAAAGCCCGGCATTAAAAAATCAAATTGCGCCCATAACTCTCCCAAATGGTTTTCCATAGGCGTTCCGGTCAAACATAAACGATGTTGCGCGTTAATTTTTCTAACAATCCGTGCAGCTTTAGCTTGTGGATTTTTAATTATTTGCGCTTCATCAAGAAGCAAATAATAGTATTCATGCACCAATAATGCCTCTTCATCTCTTGGCAATAAAGGATAGGTGGTTAACACGACATCATAATTATGAATGTGCTCAAATAATGCTTTTCGCTCAGTGCCTTGCAAAATTAAGACGGTTAAATCAGGTGTAAAACGCTGCGCTTCGCGCCGCCAATTACTCATTAAACTGGTCGGGGCAATAATTAAGCTGGGCAAACTCATTCGACCTTCTTGCTTTTCTAGCAGTAAATGACTTAATGCCTGAATCGTTTTCCCCAAACCCATATCATCAGCCAAAATGCCACCAAACCGGTATTCACGCAAAAATTGCAGCCAATTTAACCCTTGCTGCTGATATGTTCTTAATTCTGCAAGTAAATTAGTGGGCGCAGCAACCTGTTGAATACCAGAAAAATCTTTTAATTTCTGGCCTAATTCTCGCAACGCTTGACCACCTGACAGTGCAAATACGCCATAACTGTGGGCTTCTAATTCAGCCAAACTAGCCAAGTGATAACGCGATAATTTCAGAGCACCATCAGGCATTGACACATGACTGATGGAAAATAATTCATATAAAATGCGTAAAAAAGGACGCAACTTTTCGCTAGGAATGTTTATAAATTGATGACGATCAAAAGGAATACTTAACACTTCCGGTAAATCTTCAAGATCATAATATTCCAACGCCGACATAATGATAGGCAACAGTGCCAATGACTGACCATTAATCTCAACATTAAAACGCATTTCAAACCAATCATTTCCTGATTCTGAAATTTCTGCATCCCAACCATCAAGTTGTTGAAAATCAAGATTAAAGCTTTCATCTAAGATAATATTCCAACCTTGTTCACGCAACTGATCAACATGAATAGTTAAAAACTGACTCCAACGCGTAATGCTTTCTAAAGAGTTTGTTACCCATGGACTGAAAAAAAACAATCTACCTTCTGTTTTTGCCACTAAGGTATTAGTAACAAAACCAAAGGCACTAAGGGTGTGCATTGCGTTTAGCTCTGCCTCGCTATCCCGATGTATACGTAAAATCCCTGCCGATGACTTAAATAATGAATATTCTGGACAAATTATTTCAGAGTCCAGCTCATATTCTCCATAAGCGAAACTTAACGCGATGAAGTAAATTTCATTTTTACCCCCCTCATCAAGACCCATTAACATTAACGTGGGTACAGGATATTGTTTTTCAATATCAATAACGTCAACTTTCTTTGGCGGAGGTAAAGGTAAGTCTGGGTATTTCAGGGCAAGTTGTTGACTAAATTCTTCAGCAAATTCAACTGGCACTACCGGTGCGGTTAAGATTTTTTTTAACTCCTCAATACTAATGGTTAATCCGTTAATACCCCCAATACCAGCGTTGTGTGGAGAAACATATAAGGGCGGCGTTGTCAACAGAACCTGCGCACCCTCACCAATAAATGGATGCAAAGAAAATTCACCGTTAGCAGATTGCTGCCAAGCTAATTGCAACTCACGTGCTTCGCTTAGCTGCAAAGCTTCTCCCTCTATATCTAACCAATACAAACGCTTGGATTTTAACAAACACATTATTGCTAAATACCCGACCGATCCTGACAATACAGGAAAACCACTCAAGGTATTTAATGCGAGTAAAATCTTAATTATTTCATCATCTTCAGGCTGAAAATAGCCAAGTAACGCATGACTATAGCGCAAATTACTAATATTAGTTTTTCGCCCCTTGACCAAGCCACCATTTTTCTTTTCTTTCGTGATAACAAAATCAAAAATATATTCATGAGGCAAATGAGAGGGACGCAAAATATAAGCAATAAACTCAGTCATCTCAGCAGAGGAAGACCCTATCACTGCTAACTCATCATCTTTAGCAAATTGACTTAACCATGCCAAACACTCTGGCTGTATTGGCTGCTGCACATCACTGAGACTCTGTTGATAATAAATACATACAGCCGCAACATGCTTACAATTAAAACCAACTGAACAATTACATTCGCCATCAATATCTACCAAACTATAGCTAGGCGACCAAACAATCCGAATAATTTGTGAATAAGGTTTATTAATGACATCTTTAACCTGCCCTGTCAGCTGTACATATAATGCCCCCTGACTTTTAATAGCCATTGCCACGACCTGATTACGGCGAATAAAAACCATACCTTGTTCGTAACACTCTTCATCACATTCATAGATAATATCTGAACGTAATAATTTCTTTTTATTGCTCATAATTGTTAGTTCTACATGACAGCCAATTTATTGTATTGTAAAAAATAGACATTAAAACATACATTTAACAATACTACTTCTAAATACCCCTCTGTAACTTACGCTTAAGTAGTTACGATGCTGAGTCGACTAATAACCGACCTAAGCGACGCAAACCATCCGAAGATATCTCCATTCCCAACGGAATTTTCTGCTCAACTAATTGATAAACAATATCCAGAGCAGCAATGAAGCTTAAATAACGTAAGCGTTGTTGATCATTGTCTATATCGGCAGTCACGGCGATTAACTTTGGTGCTAATTGCTGCCACGAGGTTAGAAAAAACAGCCGAACCGGATCTTGTTGCGCAGTGTGTTGTGCTACAAGCGCTTGCTGCAAGGTATTTCGTGCCTTCTTCACAACAGTCAGTAAACTTTCATGAAGCGCTGAAGAGTGCGTCTCTTGGGCAATCTGCGTTAATGCATTGGTCAATAACTTCTCCCAATAAGGGGCTAATTTTTGCCAACGCTGCTGCTCTGCCTGAGTAAAAGGCGCACTGTGTGCGGGTGCGGAGGGCGGCGCTGAGGTATCAAAAGCTAAATTCAGCGTCACGTGTTGCTCATTAACTTGGATATCCTTGAACACCAAACTATCAAGCGTCTCCTGTAACATGCCGTGCTGAGGTGGATTGATATAAGGCAATAACGTTGCGACTAATTCAGGATACTGCTGCCGAAGGTCAATATTCACCGTTGCTAATTTTGGCTGAACGTGTTGTAACAATACGCTCTCTAATTTTTCAATTGCCAACTTTTGCCCGTGTTGATCATAGGCCACTGCATGAGTTATTGGCAAACTTAGGGTTTTACGATCATCACTTAAACGTGGCTGTTGCCATGTTTCTAACGTTCCCACCCATTTCAACAAGGTCATACACTGCCCCGCAAAGAGTGCTCCTACTTGTGCGTGTACCTTATTACGTAACCGCAACTGTCCTTGATACCCATCTAGTTGTAACGCTGACAAAATAACAGAACTACAACCTTGCTTATCCTGCCATAACTTAGCAGAATGCTGTTTATCCGTATAAAGAGATGAAAATAAGACTGCTTTAACTAACCGGTAATCCAATTGAATAGGCACACTATAGTGCTGTGCACACATCGCGGCACTGCTTAAACAACTCAGCAGCACTGCTATTAGTAAACTACATTTTTTCATAAATACACCCTTTTGAGCCGTTATTTTCTTTATAAGAGTTGAGATAATCAGAAGCCACGCGTTTAAGCAAACACTTACGTACTGATTAAAAAGACAATGACTGGGAATAATGTCGTCACAGCGTTACCAAAATCTTAGCAACGCTCTATACTTTAAAGTGTGTTGTGGTTCGCACTAAAAACTCAACACAACGTAATATCTTACCTAACTCCAGTTTGAAATAACATGAGCAATGAGGCTGTTATGAAACAAAACATGCAGAATACGAACCCACCGCCACCTCAGTAGCTCAGCATTATTAAACGCTGACTTTAGCCTATTCACGACCTAAACCACTTATTTTATAAAATTTACGAGGTTACTACACATGAACGACGATAAAAATAGCAAAGGCCTGATAAAATTTTTTATTGGCCTTGGTCTCTTTATATTTTCAGGCAGTACGGTGCTGTTTGTCACAGACCCTTATTTGATGGCAGATATTTCACTTGTTATTATAAGTATTTATCTGATGGTGAAAAGTTTAATGACTTACAAAAAAACGCGTAAATCAATTAATTGATATTAACGCAAGGTGAACACAACCTTAGTTAGCTAAGAACCTCTTTATGGTGTTGACACCCATTACCTTACCGCTTGCCCTTGCGCAGAGCGGTAAGGTTGTCTGTTTGCTAAGCGACACTGAAGCAGATTGCCATTAATTGCGCTCAGCGTGGCTCACTACGTTTTCTTACTTTTGTTGCGCTACCGTCTGATGCGGAGTGAACACTAAGTCATGTGCATCATCTATATCAACCTGAATAACATCACCACTAACAAATTCGCCCGCTAAGATTTTTTGTGCTAATGGATTTTCAAGCTGTTGCTGAATAATACGTTTCATCGGACGGGCACCATAAACAGAATCAAAGCCCGCCTCGCCCAGCACATCCAACGCGGCATCGCTGAGCACTAAGTCTAAATCTCGGTCTTGCAAACGCTGCCGTAAATGCTCCAATTGAATAACTGAAATCGCACGAATTTGCTCGCGTCCTAAAGGATGAAAAACCACTGACTCGTCGATACGATTGATAAATTCTGGACGGAAATACTGCCCAACACGTTCCATTACTGCCGCTTTCATGACGGGATATAAGGTCTCGCTCGCTAATTCTTGAATAAGGTCGGAGCCTAAATTAGACGTCATCACCACGATAGTATTTTTAAAATCAACAGTCCGCCCTTGACCATCAGTTAAACGTCCATCATCTAATACCTGCAACAAAATATTAAATACATCCGCATGGGCTTTTTCAATTTCATCCAGCAAAATGACACAATAAGGTTTACGTCTCACTAACTCGGTTAAATACCCACCTTCTTCATAGCCCACATAGCCAGGAGGTGCGCCGATTAAACGTGCCACCGAATGTTTTTCCATAAACTCTGACATATCAATTCGCACTAAGGCATCGGCGGTATCAAATAAAAATTCAGCTAAGGCTTTACATAACTCTGTTTTGCCCACGCCTGTAGGCCCTAAAAATAAAAATGAGCCATTGGGACGATGAGGGTCTGATAAACCAGCACGCGAACGGCGTATTGCATTACTTACTGATTTAAGGGCTTCTTCTTGACCAATGACCCGTAGTCTTAATTGACTTTCCATTGCTAATAATTTTTCTCGTTCCCCCCCCATCATTTTAGACACGGGAATGCCTGTCCATTTAGACACGACTTCTGCTATTTCCTCTTCAGTGACTTTATTTCGTAATAAGGTCATTTTTACTGTTTCTGATGAATCTGCGTGCTGTAATTGTTTTTCAAGTTCAGGAATAATGCCGTAACGTAACTCCGCTTGACGATTTAAATCATTGGCTCGACTTGCCGCATCCAAATCAGTACGCGCTTGCTCTAGTTTTTCTTTAATCAATGCAGCCCCTTGTAAAGAAGCTTTCTCTGCCTTCCAAATGTCTTCTAAGTCTGAATAGTCTTTTTCTAAAACCCCCATCTCTTCTTCTAAACTTTCCAAACGTTTTTTTGACGCCGCATCTTTCTCTTTTTGCAACGCCACATGTTCAATTTTTAATTGAATTAAACGTCGATATAATCGATCCATTTCCTCAGGTTTAGAGTCCATTTCCATACGAATACGACTCGCTGCCTCATCGATTAAATCGATGGCTTTATCAGGCAGTTGACGATCAGCAATGTACCGATAGGATAAATTTGCTGCGGCAATAATGGCAGGATCAGTGATGTCAACACCATGATGCACTTCATATTTTTCTTTTAAGCCGCGCAAAATTGCAATCGTATCTTCAACACTGGGTTGATCAACGATGACTTTTTGAAAGCGCCGTTCTAAAGCGGCATCTTTTTCTACATACTTACGGTATTCGTCTAACGTGGTTGCGCCAACGCAGTGTAATTCACCACGCGCTAAGGCTGGCTTTAACATATTGCCGGCATCCATCGCACCTTCAGCTTTGCCCGCTCCCACCATCGTATGCAGCTCGTCAATAAATAAAATAACCTGACCTTCCTGCTTAGCTAAATCTTTTAATACCGCTTTTAAACGCTCTTCAAACTCGCCACGAAACTTTGCTCCAGCAATCAACGCGGCCATATCTAAGGCCAATACTTGCTTATGCTGCATACCTTCAGGCACTTCACCATTAACAATGCGTTGTGCTAAGCCTTCAACAATCGCGGTTTTACCAACGCCAGGCTCACCGATTAAGACTGGATTATTTTTAGTCCGACGCTGCAACACTTGGATAGTTCGACGAATTTCATCATCACGCCCAATCACTGGATCAAGCTTGCCGGCGGCGGCTCGATCAGTAAGATTAATGGTGTATTTATTCAAGGCTTGACGTTGATCTTCAGCATTGGCGTCATCAACCACCTGACCACCACGCAACGCGTCAATCGCCTGCTCGACTTTGCTTTGCACCGCACCAGCGGTTTTTAATAACGTTTGCAAACTGCTTTTTTCTTGCATTGCGGCAAGTAAAAACAACTCACTAGAAATAAATTTATCATTACGTTTTTGCGCCAATTTATCTGTTAAATTAAGCAAACGCATGGCTTCATTCGATAATTGAATATCTCCACCTGAACCACTTACGGTCACTAAGCGACTTAATTCTTGGTTTAATTCAGTCGCCAATTTAGACACATTGACACCGATATTACTTAGCAACGGCTTAATGCTCCCGCCCTCCTGAGTTAATAACGCCAACATGATATGCACGGGTTCAATAAACTGTTGATCTTTACCTAAAGCCATACTTTGCGCATCAGCTAACGCACTTTGAAACTTGCTTGTTAATTTGTCCATTCGCATAATTACCACCTCTTGTAAGTTCGTTGATTGATTACACTTAATGTGCGTGTGTTATTACTCTTGATATGGGGGATTAAGGCACTAATTCAAGAAAAATTTAGTTAAGTGGGGTATATTTTACAAGACGACTTATTGATTTTAGCTACACAGAAAACGGCACGCCACTTAACACTGGACACCCCACACAGCTTAACTGCTCACGGTGTTCCGCTTGACGTTGGTCGCCCAAAAAACCTTACCTTTTCAACCCGTGCATTTAACAGCACTTATAATCCATGCCCCTTCAACCTGTTTAATTTTGTTACTTTGGCTTCTGCTATGACTATAAAACATCCTTATCAAACTCAGCCTGACAAAGCGTTTTGGAAAAAAAATGTCGGCAACCACGATCCGCTTGATATTACTGAATGGTATTCTCCAAAATACCCTATTAATAACAGCCCAATCGCTACCGCTGGTAGCTGTTTTGCACAACACATCGGGAAAAAATTAAAAGCACAAGGCTTTAATTTTATTGATATGGAACCTGCACCTGGTCCGTTAGATGAAGAGAGCTATCACGATTTCGGTTATCACATGTACTCTGCACGCTATGGCAATATTTATAGCTCAAGGCAATTAGTGCAATTACTGGAACGCGCCTTAGGTAAGTTTGTACCTGTCGATAAATACTGGATAAAAGACGACGGCTTTGTTGATCCTTTTCGCCCCACTATTGAGCCTGAACCTTATCTCAGTCAAGATGAACTCAACGCGCATCAAGACCATCATTTAGCCTGCGTTCGCGCTTTATTTAAAAAAACCACTTTATTTATTTTTACATTAGGCTTAACAGAAGCTTGGGCTTCTAAAGAAGATGGCGCGGTCTTTCCCGTTGCGCCTGGCGTGGCAGGAGGTATCTATACGCCTGAAAAATATCAATTAATTAATTTATCTTATGTTGATGTGATAAAAGATTTAGAAAAATTTATGAAATTAGCCAGACAATTAAATCGCAAAATGCGTTTTATGTTTACGGTATCGCCAGTCCCCTTAATGGCAACAGCCACCACAGAGCAAGTGATTGTGGCGAGCCAGTATTCAAAATCTGTGCTTAGGGCAGCTGCGGGGCATTTAGCGAATAAATATGCGTTAGTTGATTATTTTCCTTCATACGAAATTATTTCTTCTCACGTAATGCGTAGCCAATTTTATAACCCTGATATGCGAACCGTGTCCCAAGCGGGCGTCCATCATGTCATGACGCAGTTTTTTTCTGCACACACACCTCCCGCACAACGCCCCGCCTTCGCTAAAAAGAAACAGCCTCCCCTTCACGAGACTCGTCCTAATGCTGATGTTCATTGTGATGAAGAGTTATTGACTGTGTTTGGAGAGCAACCATGAAGGTATTAATTACCGGCGATTCCCATACAGGAATATTAAAAACAGCACTTGACAGTATGCATCACCACGCACTGTTACCCGACACGATTGACTTCAGCATACGCCCTCTGATGGGCGGAGACCGCTTAAGTCAGCCATTTTTTATTGATCAAGGCACGCATGCCCTGATCAGCAGTGACTACGGCGCGAGTTGGATAAAACAACTCCCCATTGCTGAAGATGAGGGATTTTTTAATTATTATGGTATCAGCGGCCCGTTACATACAGTACGGCTATGGCGTCAAGGGCCCTTTTGGAAAAAACACACACCCTTGTTACCTAGCCATGGCGCAGTACCTTTATCAACGGCCTTTCTGCGGCATATCGTTAAACAAGATCAACAATATTTAATGCAGCTTATTGCCTTATTACAACGCAATAACACCCAGATATTTGTCATTGAAGCACCGCGTCCATTTGTACATAACCCAGCACTTAAAGTTATTGATATTGATATTATTATCTATATTGATCAACTTTACCGCGCCACCCTGCGCAGTTGGCTAACTGAACGTGGGATTGCTATTGTTAATGTCCCTGCGCAGTGTATTGATAGCGAAGGCTTTATGTTAAGTGCCTACCGACATGACAATCCAAACGACCCTCATCACGGCAATCAAGCTTTTGGTGAAATCATGATGAAAGAAATTATCCGTTATCTACAACAACTTCCAACCCCACACTTAATTTGACTTTATTGGCGTATCACGATGAATCTACATTTTTTTTTACTACTTATTCTGTTTTTTTGTAATCAGTACGTTTTGGCTGAACAAATGCCCCCGCGTCAAGCAACGCATTTGTTTATTTTGGCAGGACAATCAAATATGGCACGCTTAAATCCTGAGCTATCTTTTGTACCGACCTTAAAAAACGCGCTGCCCAATGACCAACTACTGTTCATTAAAGATGCTAAAGGCGGCCAAGCTATTCGCCAGTGGCGCAAAGACACTGCGCCGCAAAAAGGCAACGCCTCAGCAGAAAATAATGGCAAGCTGTACCAAAAACTAGTTCATAAAATTATGCGCCAACTGCACAGCAGTCCCATCGATACGATTACCTTTATTTGGATGCAAGGCGAACGCGATGCCCAAGAGCGACTCAGTGCACAGTACGGTTATGAATTATCAGAAATGATTAACCAACTTAAACACGATACGGGTCGCAATGATTTAAACGTGGTGCTAGGACGCTTAACTGATTTTGGCTTAAAACGCAGAAAAGTAAACTACGACTGGGAGCAAATCCGCCACCTTCAGGTCGATTATGCAGAACATACTCCGCATACTACATGGGTTGATACCGATGATTTAAACGGTGCTAACGACGATCTGCATTTAACACCTGACGGCTATTATTTGTTAGGTGAGCGTTTTGCTCACGCGGCACTAAAATTAATCGCCCAGCCTTAAGAAACACCCTGAAAAAAGAAAAAGCGTTGTAAGATGCGCATCGACTCCGCTCAGCCTACAGCTGATGCTTTGCTAAGTGAAAAAATGGGTACCCATAAGTTTATTAACCTAATAGGCTATTGCTGGGCGCAGCGTTAACCGTGACTAAAGCCGCCCCCTTTGGGCTTAGAAATTAGCCATCCACCGTACGAAAACGCTCTTCAATACTTGCTACCAAGGTTTTATCTAAGGTAAACATCAAGACATGATCATCTTCTTCAAAGATCGTGTCATGATGTACCGAAATGACCTCATTATTTCGTATTAATGCGCCTAACACCACGCCAGTGGGTAACTTCACTGTGTCCACTTTACGACCAACAACAGAATGCTCACCATTACCACTATGTGCAATCACTTCAATTGCTTCTGCCGTGCCATTTCTTAATAAACTAATTTGTGCCACGTCGCCACGTCGCACATGTTTTAAAATACTCCCCAAGGTTTCAACATTGGGCAACACGGCTAAATCAATGCCTGTGCCAGGTAATAGTTTGTTGTAATACAGATGATTAAGAATACAAATCACTTTACGCGCACCATGCGCTTTAGCTAATGAGGCGGCAATAATATTTTCTCCATCACTGTCGGTAATGGCACAAAATAAATCAGTTTTATCAATTGATTCATCTAGTAATAAATTTTCATCACTGCAATTACCATGAATTACAATAGTTTTTTGTAACTCATTGGCAATTTTTTTTACGCGTTTAGGGTCTTGTTCAATAATCTTTACATAATGATCTTTTTCTAAGGCTTGCGCTAAACGTTTACCAATATGACCGCCGCCAGCAATCATAATGCGTTTTAATGGTTTTTCTAAACAGCCTAAATCTTTTAATAAGCGTTTAACTTCTAAACGCGGGGCAAAGAAAAATACCTCATCATCTGCTTCCAAAATAGATTCGCCATTAACAGGTAGCGACACCCCATCGCGAAAAATAGCCACCACACGAATTTTACCTTCCGTTAATCGCCCTTTTAATACTTTAATTTGCTGACCCGTTAAAAATCCCTCTGCATTTATTTTGACTGAAAATAATCGTACCAACCCGTTAGCAAAATCTGAAATATGCAATACCCCAGGTAAATCAATTAAATTACAGATGGATTCCATGACGGTTTGTTCTGGACTAATCACAATATCAATTGGAATACCTTCAGGACCAAACAACTTTGAATTATTGAGATAATCAATTGCCCGTATCCGTGCAATAGTTTTTGGTCGACTATACAACTTATTAATAATTGTACACGCTAACATATTGGTTTCATCCCGATCCGTGACCGCGATAACTAAGTCCGTATGATGCACGCCTGCCTTTTCCAAAACATTGGGATGTGCGGCATTGCCCACCACCGTGGTGATCGCCAAACGATCTTTTAAGGCTGCAAGTAGGCTTGGATTTTGATCTACAATGACAATCTCATTGTGCTCACTCACTAATGCTTCTGCTACCGATGCGCCTGTTCTGCCCGCGCCCAAAATGAGTATTTTCATAATCTTCCTTTGTTAAAAAAACCTCTACAATTAGCCAATTAGCAGGGGCAAGCGAATATAGAAATCAAAAAGCCTGCACTTTTTGCTGTTGGTTGAGTAGCTCAACGGGGCATTAAAAGAATAGTAACCACGTCACGCCTACACCTCAAATTGCACACCTAATTCAACTACGCGGTCAGTAGGTATTTTAAAAAACTGAATAGGCGAGGAGGCATTTCTAAACATCAGCAAAAAGATTTTTTCTTGCCAAGGATTTAAATCTGGCTTATCGGAAGGAATTAAGGTTTCTCGTCCTATAAAGAAGGACGCACTTTGTGCATCAATTTGCAAACCTTGCTGTTCGCATAAATCTAAAATATAAGGAACATTGGGCGTTTCCATAAAACCATAACGTGCCGTCACCCGATAAAAGCCTTGCTCTAAGGGATCGACTAATATCCGTTGCTCGTCTGCAAGAAAGGGCACATCTTCGGTAATGATCGTTAACAACACAATGCGTGCATGCAATACTTGATTATGCGCATAATTGACTTGTAAGGCATGAGGCATACTTAAATTACGCGCACTCATATACACCGCAGTGCCTGGAATTCTAGCTAACGGTGGCTGCACATCTAAATTGGCAATAAAGCCCGTTAATGATTGTGCAGATTTTTGTAAATAATGCGTCAGTACATTGCGTCCTTTTCGCCAAGTAAACATCAATAAAAAGGAAATACTACCAATCACTAAAGGCAACCACCCACCTTGAGGAATTTTAATGATGTTCGCGCTAAAAAACGCGGTATCAATGACTAAAAAAATCATAATTAAGGGATACACACGTTTCGGTGACCACTGCCAATCATCTAAAGCAACAACTACAGTTAATAGGGTCGTAATTATCATGGTGCCCGTTACCGCTAAACCATACGCTGCGGCAAGATTAACGGAAGAATGAAAACCTAATACCGTGGCTAATACGAGAAAAAATAACAAGCGATTCATCGTCGGCACATAAATCTGACCAATCACTGCTGTGGAAGTATGTACCTGTAACATGCGCGGAATATAGTCCATTTGCATTGCCTGACTGGTCATCGAAAAAATACCTGAAATAACCGCTTGCGAGGCAATAACGGTTGCACAAGTAGATAAACCAATTAAGGGGTACAACAATGACGCTGGCACTAATAAATAAAAAGGATTTTCTATGGCGGCGGTATCACGCAAAATCAACGCACCTTGACCAAAGTAATTGAGTAACAAGGCGGGCAATACCAACATAAACCACGCACTTTTTATGGCACGTTTGCCAAAATGTCCCATATCCGCATACAACGCTTCGCCGCCCGTTACCGCCAACACCACTGCACCTAAAGCAATAAACGCATGCCAGCCATGCGCATAAAAAAAATGCACAGCATACACAGGATTGACGGCGATCAACACCTCGGGGGTTTGAAGAATACTTTGCCCACCTAACCACGCCAACACAAAAAACCATACCACCATAATTGGGCCAAATAAAAGTCCAACGCCTGCCGTCCCCTTGCTCTGTACAGCAAATAACAATAATAAAAGCAGTATCGTAATGGGTAATATATAAGGCTCTAACATGGGCGCGGCAATTTGCAAGCCTTCAACTGCGCTCAATACTGAAATAGCGGGCGTGATAATACCGTCACCATAAAACAGCGCCGCACCTAATAAGCCTAAAATAATAATAATTTCGCGCTGATGCTTTTGATTACGATGCCTTAACGCTAATGCCATTAATGCCATAATCCCACCTTCCCCACGATTACTTGCCCGCATCACATACAATACGTATTTCACTGATATGACTAAAATTAAAGACCAAAATATCAGTGAAAGAATGCCTAAAATATTATCGAGCGTAGGGGTAATAGCATAGCTGCCATTAAAAATTTCTTTCATGGTATACAGCGGACTGGTACCAACATCGCCATAGACCACGCCCATAGCACCTAACATTAACGTTAACAAATTAGCGGAGGATTTAGTGTGCTCGCTTTGCATCATCATATTTTTATAAAAAATTTAAATTAACTTCTTAATTACTTGTAATGTGTATCAATACGTTTACAAATTTAATTGATTATTATCAATCATTTTTAGCAGGCAGCCACTAAAAAAACAGTGCTCAGTAAGCACTATAAACAGCGACAAAACAGTCCATGCCCATACGGTGCCAGAGTAATTTCAGCTATAATGCTGCGCAAAATCATTCTAAAATACCGTAAACATCGTTACAAATACTATGTCGAAAAAAAAAACTATCCCCTTTGAAGCGTCACTTGCCGAACTTGAGCAATTGGTCAACCAACTTGAGCAAGGTAATTTACCCTTAGAAGAGGCTTTAAAATCTTTTGAACGGGGTGTAGTCTTAACCCGCCTGTGTCAAACCGCCTTAAGCGAAGCTGAGCAAAAAGTTCAGCTACTGATAAACCAAAACGATACGCACATTCTGGAGCCCTATAATAATGAGTAATGCCTTAAAAGATTACCTAAGTTTTTGTCAACAGCGCGTTGAAAATGCTTTAGCTCAACGCCTACCAAAAACCGCAACATTACCACAAAAGTTACATGAAGCAATGCGCTATTGCGTACTTGACGGCGGCAAACGCACTCGTCCATTACTTGCTTATTGTACCGGTGAAGCCTTAGGCATCGCCCCTGAACGCCTAGATGGCATAGCCTGTGCCGTTGAATTTATTCATGTGTATTCCTTAATTCATGACGACCTACCCGCCATGGATGATGATGCGTTACGACGCGGTAAAGCCACCTGTCATATTGCTTATGATGAAGCCACCGCCATTTTAGCTGGCGATGGTTTACAAGCCTTAGCCTTTGAAGTGCTCGCCAATGACCCCACGCTTGAAGCTCCCGCCGCAGCTCGCGTACAAATGATAACAATGCTTGCCAAAGCCAGTGGTTCTTTTGGCATGGTTGGCGGCCAAGCGATTGACTTGGATTCGGTGGGTATGACATTAAACTTAGCTGAATTAGAAAACATGCATATTCACAAAACAGGGGCGCTAATTCGTGCCAGCGTTAATTTAGCCTGTTTAGCAAAAGCTGATATTGACAGCCACATTGCCGCACAACTAGATGGTTATGCAAAATGTATTGGTCTGTCGTTTCAGGTTAAAGATGATATTTTAGACGAAGAAAGTGACACCCAAACTTTAGGTAAAACTCAAGGTAAAGATCGCGATCATAACAAACCCACCTACCCTTCCTTATTAGGAATGAATGGCGCGAAACAAAAAGCCCAAGAATTGCATGAAAAAGCCTTAACGCATTTAAGTATTTTTGGCAGTGAAGCCGACTTACTTCGTGATTTATCGTTGTATATCATTCAACGCAGCCATTAAAGCCAAGCCCGCCACTCACTAAGTATCTCGCCGTCATACCCTGTGCTATAGAGCAAAAGGGTATGACAACCTCAGCACAAAAGCCAGTAAGCATGGGACGTATTTCCCCCCACGTCCTTAAAGTACGCGTGTATTATTAATGAAGTAACGCAGGGTAATCCGTATAGCCTTGCTCGGTTCCACCATAAAAACTGCTAGGATCAGCTTGATTTAATTGCGCATTTACGCGAAAACGTTCGGGTAAATCAGGATTTGCAATATACAACTGTCCAAACGCGACCAAATCAGCTAAGCCTTCAGCCAACACACGCTCAGCACGTGCTTGATCATAACCGCCACAAACCATTAAAGTGCCCGTATACGCAGCGCGTAAGCTCGCTAATTCGACTACCTTCGCGCCATGGCGAATATCACTTTCTAACGCATCAACGATATGCACATAGGCTAATTTATAAGCAGAAAGCTCAGCTAATACATAAGTAAATAAAGTGCTGGGATTCGTATCGCTCATATCATTAAACGTGCCGCTGGGCGACAAACGCACCGCTGTTTTATCTGCACCACATACTGCAATAATTGCTTCCGTAACATCCAATAATAAGCGCACACGATTTGCTAAGACGCCACCATAATTATCGGTACGTTGATTTGTGCCATCACGTAAAAATTGATCCAGTAAATATCCATTAGCACTATGAATTTCAACGCCATCAAACCCTGCTTGCAAGGCATGTTGAGCCGCCAGACGATAGGTCTCGATAATTCCAGCAATTTCCTCGGTAGCCAATGCTCTTGGCTGTACAAACGGCTGCAAGCCAGTGGGCGTAATGGCCTTGCCCTTAGGGGTAAGGGCTGACGGAGCGACCGGTGCTTCGCCACCATGAAAATCAGGATGAGAAATTCGTCCCACATGCCAGAGCTGACAAAATATTTTCCCTCCTTGAGCATGGACTGCAGACGTCACCTTTTTCCACCCCGCCACCTGTTCGGCACTATAAATACCGGGTGTGGCAGGATAACCTACACCCTGTAGAGAAATCTGACTCGCTTCTGAAATAATCAAGCCAGCACTCGCGCGTTGTGCATAATACGTAGCCATTAATTCATTGGCGATGGAATCTGGCGCGCGCATACGCGTGAGCGGTGCCATAATAAGGCGATTTTTTAATTCGTAATTCCCTAATGAATAAGGCGTAAATACTAATTTTGTCATGCTAAATTCCTTAAAAAATATAATTTACTACTCTAAATAATTACATGAAGTCATGCCATGAAGTCATTCCATCGTACTTTAGATTCTACTAAAGTTTCATTACAATCCCAACGCACGCCCCTTAATCATTATCAACAACTTACTCGATATTTTGGAGACACCTAATGAAAATACTACTGCCTTGCTTAGCTCTAAGTTTTTGCCTGTGTGCGTCCGTTAAAGCCGCCGAACTTACTCGTAACGAAGTGACTCAACTGTTAGCCACCGCCACGCCAACACAACCAGCAAATTTACGCCGAAAAGACCTGACCGACCTAGACGTCTCAGGACTTGATTTTACGCACACCGATTTATGGGGGGCTGATTTACGACGCGCTAATTTTACTCACGCCACGCTGTCTGGATTAAATTTAGACTTAACAGTGATGTCAAAAATAAACTTAAGCCATGCAAATCTTGAAAACACCAGTATTTTTGGTGTGCACATGGGCGGCGCTAATCTTACTCATGCGAAATTAGCGGGCAGTCGCTTTATCGCAAATTTAGATCGTTCCACGCTAAGCTATGCAGATTTAAATCATGCTAATTGGGGCGTGGATATGCAAAATCAACCCATGGGACTGATGCGCGTCAGCTTAAACAATGTTGACTTATCGTATGCGAACGCGTCCTACGCGAATTTAACACGCGCCTTACTTAAACACGCGAATCTTAGTCACGCTAAACTTACCCATGCCATATTATCAGGCGCCGACCTAGCAGGCGCCGACCTTAGTTACGCGGACTTAACGGATGCAGATTTATCTGACTGTCAATTGGAAGATGCTGATTTCACCCAGGCTATTATTTCAAACACGCAGTTTACAGGGGTAAAAAATAAGAACACCGCCAAAGGATTGCCCAGCCAGCCTTAAAAAAAATAGGTGAAGACATTTTCTTGTAGCATTTAAGCACTATTTTTTACCAAAAAAGTGAATCGTACACTCTGAAATCACCTAAATTATTTTACAATAACAAGGTAATTAATTTTTAATACTCACTACATTAGGAGCCCACCTCATGAAACACTTGGTAACGTCAAGCCTTACAACACCTTGCACAGTGAAACGCTGTGCATTACTTATGGGTATGCTGCTCTCCCAGACCAGTTATGCAGAAATTAATCTAGCTTTATTTGCGGGTCAATCGATGATTGATAACGGCGATTTAAACTTAAAACAAACTGCCACGGACATGAATTTTCGTGAGGTTAGCTGGAATGATCGGTCTTTCGAAGAGCCTATTTTTTATGGTGCAAAACTGGGTTATTGGTTCACCTCGCGCCCTAACTGGGGTGTCTCCGTTGATTTCAGTCATCTAAAAAACTACCTTAATTACAATGAAACAGTCTCTGTTGACGGCATCCGCAACGGCGTGTCGGTCTCAGGAAAAGAAGCAATATCTAACACCATTCAAAACTTTAATATGTCTCATGGTTTAAATACCTTAACATTTAATGGAATGTATCGGTGGTTTCCGACTGGGCAACGCGATCAAAGTTTATTAGGACGTATGCAGCTCTACACTGGACTTGGCGCGGGCTTTAGCATTCCACATGTAGAAGCAGCCCTCGACAATAAAATCACCTACGAATATCAATGGGGGGCGGGACCAGCCGTCAACGGCATGATGGGCATTAATTATGATGTGTATAAATTCTTATCGGGCTTTGTTGAATACAAACTTACTTACGCTGGCGTAGAAGCTGAGCTAACAGACGGCGGTACAATCACCACTGAAACGGTTAATCACCAAATAATTTTTGGCCTTGCCGCCCATTTTGACCTCTAACAACACCTCACCACGCTAACCCTACACAACAACACCTATAAACGTAGGGTACGACAAAAATCATTCACCAAGCTTACTTTGCATGTTCCTGTATTTGCATGTAATGAGCGCCTCCTCTCCCATAACAAGACGGCAAAAGTATATGTGTGGGAGAGGCTTCGCCTAAAGCGCCTACTGTTGGTCGCCTCGACAAGTTAAGCAAAGCATTGCCCACCTATCTTAAAATCAAAGATTAGCAAAATACCCGTTAATTTTAAGCAGTTTTTTCATACTACGTTGACAACCGCACCTTCACGCCTTAAAAGGCACTCCTAAACCACCTACGCCACAATACCCCATGGGTTCTTTTGCCAAATACTGTTGATGATAACGCTCAGCATAATAAAACGTACTGGCGGGCAAAATTTCTGTGGTAATTTCGCCATAACCAGCTCGTGATAATTGTGCTTGATAGTGCGCTTTAGAAGTCATAGCTAAGGCATATTGCTCATCGTTAAAGGTATAAATGCCCGAGCGATACTGAGTACCAATGTCATTACCTTGTTGCATGCCTTGCGTAGGATTATGTGATTCCCAAAATAACTGCAATAACGCGTCATACGCAATGTCGTCCGCATTAAAAAATACCTTAACAACCTCGTTATGCCCAGTTAACCCCGTACATAATTCATCATAAGTGGTATTGGGCGTAATCCCACCCGTGTAGCCAACCGCAGTGCTATAAACCCCTGCACATTGCCAAAACTTTCTTTCTACACCCCAAAAACAACCCATTCCAAACATTGCTTGCTCAATGCCCTGCGGCATTGGTGGTGCAATAGGATGACCTAAGACAAAGTGTTCATTGTAAATGGGCATGGCATGATCGCGCCCTGGCAATGCCTCGGCAGGCGAAGGTATAACTATTTTTTTTGAATTAAACATGGCTTTATTTTAATGGATGATTACTTTGGATTAATGAAAGTTCTAATTTTACACCCAGTAATCGTACTGCACACCTGTTAGACCTACTAAACAGAAAGCTAACTATGCGATTCCGTGCCTGATGCCTGATGCCTGAACAGCCATTCTCATTATGACAATGATCGTTAACAAGAAGTAAAGTGGACCCCATTGTCCAGACAAATAATATCTTAATTTAAGATAGAGCCTTGTTCACACTCCAGCTGAATGGCGCTGTCCCAATTTTTTTATACAGGAACTGATGTTTCTGTCGCCCCGTATTTATCCACGATCTT
>QYQN01000042.1 GCA_007280895.1 Methylococcaceae bacterium | reverse complement strand
CTAGTGTGTGTTGCGGCTCTGCCATGATGATCTCCTGTTCGTGTTGAGTTATGGGTTGCGTTGGCGGTGTTTTTTTTACGACCGTTGTTTTTCTTCGCGCTGGTGGTGTGTCGGTGTGTTCTTGTTGTCGTGCATCTATCCAATCTAAAGGATCGTTCATTACTCGCCCTGTCTCACGTTTTTTTCTTTCTGCCATGTGGCTCTCCAAATCAACACTGTCAATAGGTGTTCATGCCTTAGGGCTAAGAACAAACCCGTAAGGGGTAATTCATGAGGTGTAATAGCTAATAAGTGCACCGCCAAGGGTAAGGTGGTGAAGTCTAAGGCCGAATATGTTTGCTATTCCTCGTTGTGGTATGCGTCTTACGCGCCCGAACTGAGCTTGTCGAATGCCTGTCATGAGCTTGTCGAATGAAAAGGGACGCAGTTAGTGTGGTGGTTGCCACGTTTACAACACCCACAACGTTTCACCATGGTTGGTTTGCACAACTTTACCGCTACGTTGTAACACAAAAAAACCACGCGCTAAGGCATCTTCTTTAGCTGCATCGTAGAAATGAAATGAAGCCATTGCGCCGTACAATTTGTAATGTTCATACACAGGAAATAACGTTTTAAAATTTTTCATTTTGCGTTCTAATTTGTCCACATCCTTTTCGTGTGCTTTGTATTTAACTTCGATAATGCCAATCGCTGTTCCGTTGGTCATGACAATATCGTATTCTTCTTGCACATTGCCACGATGTTTAAATTGACTTTTAGTAATATCATCAAAATAAATGTCACCTAAATGTGGATTATCAAGCAAGCTGTTAAAGAAAAATTCCTCGGTAATATCGCCTTGATTTTTCTTCATACATCCAAAATCAACACCTACACGCTTTAAGGTTTCAATGGTTTCTTGTTGTGATGCACGCAACCCTGCAATTTGGCGACTATTTTCTTGTTGTTCTTTTGCAATTTCTTGATGTTTTTTTGCAAATTCTTCCGCACTTTCTTTTCGTTCTCTCGCACTTTCTTTGCGTTCTCTCGCAAATTCTTCTGCGAATTCTTTTCGTTCTTTCGCAAATTCTTCTGCAAATTCTTTTCGTTCTTTTGCAATTTCTCTCAATATTACCCAAATCTCATCGCTTATTGCGCTCATTTTATTGCTCCTGATGTGGGTGTGTAGTGGAGTTAAAAGTGATGATGCTGGCTTGCACTATCCAAGTTACTAAGGCTTGATAGTCTTCGGCGCCTGCGCTATTAGGCGCATAATCAAAAATGGCTTGGCCGTAACTGGGGGCTTCAGCTAAGCGTATGTTATTACGAATTACGCCGTTAAATACATGCTGTCCAAAGCGTTCAGTGAGCCGCGCACGTACTTCACGATGCACCACTAAACGATCATCATAACGACACAATAACAAGCGTAAACGTTGCCATGAGATAGCCTCAGCTTCCATCCGTTGCAGTAAACGACTGATCCCCTGCATGCTTAAAAACTCTGGTTCCATGGGCGTTAATACCCAATCACATTGCGCCATCATGGTCGCCACTTCTGTGTTCCATATTGGTGGCGCATCAACGATGACCCAGTCGGTTAACGAGGCCAAGGTCGCACGATGCGGTCGTGAGGGAGGTGGGTTCCAATCGCCGGGGATTAATTGGACATTTTCTGCGATCACTTCAGGCTGTGCGGTGCGCTCTGCTGCCAGCCAATCGCTTACATTCCATGCTAAGTTTTCTGCACGTAAGCCTAAGGCGGCGGTTAAATGTGTTTGTGGATCAAGATCGATTAAGGTAACAGCTTGCTGGGCAAAACGTGCAATGCCTAAGCCCAAATTTACTGCTGTGGTGGTTTTGCCTACCCCACCTTTTTGGTTGAAAATAAGAATTTTCACTTAATACTGTCCTCGTTAAACAGCTTCTAGCACAGAATTTAAGGCTTGATTAATGTCTATCCGCTGATTTGAAACCAAGCGTTCTATATCTAAAATAATCGCGACCTTTTTGCCTTGTTTACCAAAGCCTTTGATTACGCCATGCTGACTGGTTTCGCCCATTCTCGTCGGTAAATCAATATGGCTTTCTGGTATTTCCAACACTTCACTTACATGATCGACAACCAGTCCAATCATGACGGTATCGATATCCAACACAATAATCACGGTGCGTTCATTGTAAGGCTTGCTTGGCATATTAAAGCGTAAGCGAACATCCATGACAGGGATAACTTTTCCGCGCAAATTAATGACGCCTTTAATAAAGCTTGGTACATCGGGAACACCCATAATGCGTTGCATACCAACGACTTCAGTAACGTAACTAATGCCAATGCCGTATTCTTCTTCGGCAACGCCAAAGGTTAAATACATGTCTTCGATGTTATCTTCATCATTAAAAACTAATGCTGTGTTTTCGTACTCGGCGTCATCGTGTTGTACTTTATTGCCTAATTGTTCTGTTACCTCTGACATGATTTACCTCGTAGTGTCATTATAAATAATTTGGTTGTGGCTTATATGTCGGGCTACCACTCATTTACAGCGTTTTCAATTTCTGTTGATGGGCATTACGCTGGAGTAAAACAGTTTTAGCTACTTAATTTCAATAGCTAAAGAGACTGTGAACACAGCGTGTTGTGGCTACCCACTTAAAGAGGGACACAGTTAAGGGTTAAGCCTTTCGTGGTGAGCCTGTCGAACCATGAGCGGCTTAACCGTCCCTCCTTCGACAAGCTCAGGACGAACGGCCAAGCCTTGTTGAGTGTCCCGTGTTAAGTTGGTACCCCGTGTTGTGCTGTTATTTTCGTTTAAACGCTGTCATTAATAAGGCTGGAATTTGCTCCAAGGGTACCATGTGCTTGGCACCACCTAATTGATGAGCAACCTGAGGCATACCAAACACCATGGAACTGGCTTGGTCTTGCACTACAGTAAACCCACCTGCTTGACGAATCTCTAATAAGCCTTGCGCACCATCTTTACCCATGCCTGTTAGCACGGCTGCCGCAGCATTAACACCTACGATGTTAGCAACTGATTTAAATAACACATCAACCGAGGGACGGCTGTAATTGACAGGATCTCCTTCAATTAACGCTATTTTGTATTGACCACCTGAGCGCTCAATAATGGTATGTTGAGACCCACCTGGCGCTAAAAAAATATGCCCAGGTAAAATTCGATCACCCTGCGCAGCTTCTTTTACCTGCATTTTACATAAGGTATTTAAGCGTTCTGAAAAGCTGGTTGTAAAGCCTTTTGGCATGTGCTGGACAATGACCATGCCAGAGGCATTGGCAGGGAAAGCGGGTAAAATTCTCACCAAGGCTTCAACGCCCCCCGTAGACGACCCTAAAGCGATAACTTTATCAGTTGTTTCACCCAAATGAGCAACGGTATCAATATCTTTTCGAACCGTACTGTTTTTAAAATGTTCAACATTGGCGGACGCCGCTATTTTAATACGTTGGTTAATCATCTCTCGCATTTTTGGTAAATCATCCATAATGCCCATAACGGGCTTTGCAATGACATCAACAGCACCTGATTCTAGCGCTGCTAAACTTATCATGGCGTCTTTTTGGGTCAACGAACTAATAATAATAGTTGGAATTGGCATTATTGGCATAAAACGTTTTAAAAAAGTCACGCCATCCATACGTGGCATTTCGACATCAAGCGTGATCACATCTGGTTTTAATTCCACCATCATGTCTCGTGCCATGTACGGATTTGAGGCTTCGCCTACGACTTGCAACTCAGGGTCAGTGCGTATGCCTTCTGCTAAAATGCGCCTAACTAATGCAGAATCATCAACAATTAATACCCGAATTGGTTTTTTTCTGGCACTCATAATGGCTTCCTATACACACCCACTTCAATAGGTAACCAGCGTGTTGTTAAACCACGCAACGACATGGTTACGCTGGTAATTAACCAGCCGCCTGGCTCGGTGACGTTGTATATCGCGTCAACAACTTCAGCTTGCTGTGTTCTATCAAAGTAATATAAAACATTTCGACAAAATACTACATGAAAAGGTCGTTTAAAGGGATACGGTGTGTTTTTTAAATTAAGTCTACGAAAGGTACACATTTGCTGAAATGGCTGCTTGACTCGATATTGATTCATGCCAACTGGATCAAAACCGTATTCTAAGTATTCAGGCGGTGTTTTATCGACATGTAAACCGCCATAGATACCTTTTTCTGCGTGGGCAATCACTAATTCACTGATATCAGTGCCTAAAATTGCCAGCTGTTTTTTAGCCCATTCTATACCCCTAGTTTGGGCGGCAATCATGGCAATCGAGTAGGCTTCATCGCCTGTTGACGCAGCAGCACTCCAAATGCGTACATTTGTGGTAGGTAATTCTGGCAGGATACTGTCTTGAAAATAATTTAAGACGGCTTGTTCCCGAAAAAAATAGGTATGATTAGTTGAGGCTGCATGAATAACGGCAGTTTCTAAATCGGTATTTTCTCTTTTTTCTAAGGCATTTGCTAAAGCGTTTAAATCTGGAAGTGAGTGCGTTTCACGGACTTTATCCATACGCAGCATTAAACTTTCTTTTTTATTGTCGAGAAAAATCATGCCGCTGCGATTGCGTAGCCAGGTATTAATTCTTTGGTATTCCGCGTCATTAAACGTCAAGGTAGCGGTTGTTTGAAACCCACCCATTAGTGAACTCCTCGCGCCAATTCTTCACAATCCAATACGATAGCCACCTCGCCATTGCCTAATAAGGCGCAGCCATGACTTGCTCGTATTGCCTCCAATTGCCCTTGTAATGGTTTCATCACTACTTGTTGTTGATCAAAAATTTCATCAACAGGCATACCAATTAAGCCTAAGGTGGTGTTGAAGACGACAACAATTTGCGTTTCCAAGGCGGGCAGCGGTGAGCTGTCTTCATTATAAAATCGTGCTAATCGGCAGACGGGAATTAAGCTGTTTCTAACGCGAATTAACTCAGTACCCTTCGCTGCTGAAACGTGGGTAAGCTGGGCTGTTTCGGGTCTAAAGACTTCGTTAACGACATCAATGGGGGTAGCAAATAAGCGTTGCCCGATGCGCATCACTAAGCTATCTAAAAAAGCGAGTGACAAGGGAATCGATAAGATCACTTGGGTTCCAGCACCTGTTTGACTATGGACCTGAATATGACCTCGCAAGCTTTTCATGGTGGCATTTAAGACATCCATGCCCACACCTCGACCAGATAAATTAGTGACCACTTCAGCAGTTGAAAAGCCAGGTTGGAAAATAACTTGCCATAACCGCCAATCTTCAGGTTCTTCAGTTACACCCATCAGCCCGCGTTCACGGGCGCGGCTTAAGATTTTATCGCGCTGTAAACCACGGCCATCATCTGCGACCGTAATCCGAATATCACCACCTTGCTGCTCGGCACTTAGCGTGATGGTGCCCGTTGCAGACTTGCCTGCCATGAGACGTTCTTCAGGTAATTCCAAGCCATGATCGGCAGAGTTTCTAAGCACATGGACTAAGGGTTCGTACAGTCGATCGGCGACTAATTTATCAATTTCAGTGTCTTCGCCGATTAATTCAAGGGCTATTATTTTGCCTGTTTGACGCTCTAGTTCGCGTACCATTCTGCGCATACGACGAAACACGTCACCCACTGAAACTTGCCTAAGCTCGGCAGCGGCATCTTGCATTTCGGTTAATAGCATTTGCAAACGGTGCGCGGAATTAGCAAACTCTGCCAATTCTAAACCACGTAAATCTGGGCTATTAATAACTTCTGAAATACCTAAACTTAATTCTCCAACCAAATCCATTAAGCGATCAACTTTAGCAATTTGAATACGTAAAAATGCCGATTGTGTCGATAACTCGGGGGACGCGCTGTTATCCATCGTGTCTGGAGTTGATGAGTTCATTTTATGTTGAATAGTGACGGCATGAGTATCGTGTATAGAATCATAATTAGAGTCGCTTCAGTGATGTTGAGTAGCAGCCCTACAAATAACCGCTTATAAAAACGCGTTAGTATTTGTGGGGGGGGATGAGTAGGGTATTTATTGCAGCGAATACTAAGCTTACTCAATTTTTTGCTTGAGTGTAATGAATAACAATTAATCCTTCAATAACATAAAAACAAGGGAAATAAACTAAAGATAAAGGTGGTGGACGAGATGTGTGTTGATACCCAAAGCATCAGGGTGTTCGTCAGGGGCCATTAGCCTTTACAGCCCGAAAAAAAGCCTTATCGCTGGATTTAATCGTTAACGATGTTGTCCACGTGTTGCCCGAAGCGCTTAGCGTTTTCCAAGGTAAAATACCTGCGTTTGCAGAAGTCTTATTAAAAAACTCGCTCGGCACGTCATTCTGATTAGCGTAATAATATAAATTATAGTGCTCGCCTGCTTGTAGACTAGAGAGTGTAATGGTTAGCTTAATCGGCCTAGCCTTGGGTCTAGTTGCTGTATTATTAACGATTGCAGGGCGTTCGTAATTAATATTTGTGGTGAGTCGTACAGGCAGTGTTTCGTGGTATTTATCCAGCACGCCAGTAATCGCAAGCCCATATTTTGTAATAGGGTAGGCGGGTAGTGAATACGTATTGCCATGTTGCGCATTAGCTACCTGTCGATTAGCTAAATAATATTTTATTTCAAGTGCATAGTAGGGCGACTGTGCAAAATTATCACTAAATTGTATAACGTCAGTCGGATGATAGCCGGTGTTTAAAGGGAAATCTGAACCAACACCTAAAACGGGCACAAGGTGATCATACACCGCATCGCCAGCGTTGGGATGGGTAGCGCCATAAAATAAATACTCGTTAGTAAAAACCCCCATAATAACTGGGTATCCTTTCACCACATGCTCTTTTATCCACGCATAAAATATTTCTGGATGCTTGCTGGCCACTGCTTTAGAGGTTAACCGTAAACGTTGTGCCGTGCTAACTGCATTGACACCAAGCAGCAGCTGAGCTTGTGGTTTATATTGTTTTAGGTTTGGCGAGGCAATCGCGCGTACATCATATTGCGATAAATATTGACCATAATATAAGCCAGCACTAATCATTGACACTTCCCCACAATACCCGTAATTACCCTCCCATTGAAGACGAGTAGGGATGTCGTTAAGTACCGAATGCAGACGTGTCATGTGTAATGGCTGAGCTATCGCTGACCGACTCGTATCAGAGGCGACTGCCTGAGTGTGCTGTGTCGCTGCATACGCTGAGCCTGCCTGCACCAACGTGGATAACATAGCACAAACAATAGCCAAACCAATTCGCCTCGTAAAACGGTATTTTTTCATCGTGTTCTTTTACCCTTTTCAAGGTGGATGCTTGGTATGCCTAGCAAAGTCGCCGCTACACGTGCTATGCACAGTTAAGTCAAGCGGACGCGTGGATCAACTAAAGTATAAGAAATATCTGTTAATAACAAACCAACAATATACAGTCCTGACCCCAAAAAAACCATGGCACGGACAATCGCAAAATCTTGGCTGTTAATCGCATCAATAGTGTAACTGCCTAGTCCTGGAATACTAAAAAAGGATTCCATCATTAAACTGCCCATAAATAATAACGGTAAAATCACTACCACGCCCGTTAAAATAGGGATCATGGCATTGGGCAAAACATGCTTGAATAATGTTTCCATTTCACTAAGACCTTTGGCGCGTGCTGTGCGCACGTAGTCTTTATCAATTTCTTCCAAGAACAAGGTTCGATACCAACGCACCCCTGAGCCTACGCCTGAAAACACACCAATAATAATGGGTAAAATTAAAAAACGTAGCCCGTGTAAACCTTCGTCATAACCCGAAATAGGAACTAAGTTTAACACCTTAGCCACTACAAATTGTCCGCCAATAATATAAAACAGTGAGGATATAGACAGCAATATCACGGCTAATAAGGTGCCTAATTGCGCCAAAGCTGAATTTCTAAACATGACTAAAAATAAGGCTAAACAAACATTGACCAATAAACCCATAACAAGAGTAGGCAACGCTAAGGCTAAGCTTGGCCAGGCACGTTCTTTAATATCTGCATTAATATTTCTGCCGCCATCAGAAATGCCAAATTGGAAAAAAAAGAGTCCTACTGATTTTTGGAAAAAAATAGTGTGAGTGATTTTTTCTTGTGCCGCAGCGGTAGGATTCCAAAGCAAAGGCACATCATAACCATGCTGTTGTTTCCAGTTATGAATAGCTACTTCCGTGACATGTTTTTGACCCAGCTGCATACGCGCCATGTCGTCTGGACTATTCACCACAAAAAATAACACGAAGGTTAAAATATTTACGCCTATTAATAACGGTATGGCATATAAACAGCGACGAATAATGTAGTTGAGCATGAGGGCCTGTGAGGTATACAAGGGTGCATGAGCAATGCAATACAATGCGGCTAGCGCCTATTGCATCCTATGAGCTGTGTTTTATGGGAGTGCAGGCAAAGCGTGCACTTCCTATACAGCGTGTCAAAATTTAAATTTAGCGATAATGTGTGCAAGTTGTTGGGTTTGTTCTTCAAGTGATTCAGTGGCCGCCGCCGCTTGCTCAACTAAGGCAGCATTTTGTTGGGTAACATCGTCCATTTGCTCTATGGCTTGTTTAACTTGGCGTATGCCAGATGCCTGCTCAGCGGAAGTGAGCGTGATTTCAGTCACAAAATTTGAGACACGATGAATGGCCTGCACAATTTCAGTCATTGTTTTCCCTGCTTTAGCCACTAAACGCGTTTCATCATTCACGTGTTCAACGGAGTTATCAATCAATTGCTTGATTTCCCCCGCAGCAGAACTTGCCCGTTGCGCTAAATTACGCACCTCAATCGCCACCACAGCAAAGCCCTGACCCTGCTGTCCTGCACGCGCCGCTTCAACGGCTGCATTAAGTGCCAAAATATTAGTCTGAAAGGCAATATTATCGATAACAGAAATAATATCGACAATTTTATTTGTCGCCATATTGATATTGTTCATATTAATAACCACCTGATTAACAACCTCAATACCCTCGTTGGCAATGGTGGTCGCGCCCAAACCAAGCTGCTTAGCATCTTGTGCTTTTTCACGATTAGCTTCAACTGCCGTGGTTAACTGTTCCATACTTGCGGCCGTTTGTTCAAGGCTTGCGGCTTGTTCTTCGGTGCGATTAGATAAATCGTTATTCCCGGCGGCAATTTCTTGTGCGGCGGTAGCAATGGTGTTTGAGGCAAATTTAATTTCACCAATGAGACCTTTAAGATTTGTCACAGTCCGATTAATACGTTCTTTGGCTTCACCAAATATTCCCGGATAAGGTTGCTGAATGGTTTGACTTAAATCACCTTCGGCTAACGCATTAGCAACGCGCAAAATATCTGTAAAAGCAACGTGATTAGTATTAATTAACGTATTTAAGTCGGTTAAAATTTCTTTAAACAGGTATTCATAGTGATCGGCATGGCTACGTTTAGAAAAATCACCTTGTGCCCCCGCCGCTGCAAGTGTTTTTATTTCGTAGTTAATCGCTAAAAAATTTTCTTTAACGCGGTTCATGGTTTCCGTAATGATTAAGGTTTCGCCTGGTAATACCTCCATATTGGTAGAAAAATCACCTTTCGCATATTCTGTCATGATGTCAATGACCCGATCGTTTAGGCTAATTCTTGACTGGATAAGCTCGTTGACATCCATGGCCATCGTCGCAAAAACGCCAGTATATTTATGGTGATTTAAGCTTACTGAAATGATGCCCAGATTATGTTGTTTAGCCATGTACTCTAAATCTTTCACAAATTCTTTAAGCGCTTCTTGCATCAACTGCATCGAGCGCAACACCTCGCCAAGCTCATCTTTTTGATGGCTCTCAATAACTGAGCTCAGATCGCCTTTAGCAAGCGCACGGGCAATATCTTGAGCAGCATTCAGCGACGTTAAAATGCCACGATTAATTTTTAAGGTAAGCCATAAGGTCAGCACAATAGTGCCCACGAAAATGCTTAGTAAACTGAGTTGATACCAACGTTGCGTGGTATGGGTCGTGGCTTCGATGGTTGTATTGAGCGCATTGGCTAAGGTGACCACTTGATCAATAGCATCACGATGCGTTTCATAAGCGTGACGCATGATGGTTAAGCTGTGTTTAATCGCAGCGTCATCACCTTTTTCAACACTAGGAAATAAATGTTGCATAGCTTCCTGATAAAACAGACGGGCCGGGTGGTAAGCGGTCTCTAGCAACGCATGGCGTAAGCTAGGTTCAAGTGCTTGTGTTAGCCAGTAATCATGACGATTTTCATAGTCATGATTAAGTTGGATAAATTTTGCTTTTAAAGACGTAATTTCTGTCTTATCTGTACTTTGCGTTAGTTGAATGGCAACTAAATACGATTCAATGATGTATTCAGGAGGCGGGAGAACATCGGCAATAATATCTTTACCTTGGATGATTTCTTGATAAATGGGTCCGTTAATATTCAAGGTGGCCATAAGGGTAAAAGTGGCCATGCCAAACATCGTAAAACCTACGATCATGGTGCTGATAATCAACGTAAATCGTGCCTTAATACTTGTGTGATGGATTGAATGTTGTTTATTTACCATGAGAAGTCGTGTCCAGTTAAATGCAAAGTTAAAATGAGGCTTATAAATATGGTTGAAATATAACGAAGTTATAAAGTTTGTCTATTTTCAATCCTGTCATGCATTGATAAAGACTTTTGTGGCGCTGGGTTTGCGTGAAAAGCATAAGCCAGCTTGGAGCGTTATAAGTTAGCTAGTCACACATTGCAAAGACGGCGAGTGCGTCGTATTTGTAAGTGTCAATAATATCAAAATAAGCTCATTATTGTTATGTTACTGAGGCTTATTAGTTAAGACAAAATAAGGCTAGGTAACGACGTATTCATTAAGTTGGCAAATGATTTGCCTGCTAATTGAATGCTAAGACACTGTTCTCTTACTACGCACAATAAGGCAGTGAGTCTTGCGAACAAAAGAACAACATAACGCGGTTATTGTTTGCTTTACGACATACCATACAGCGTTACATTGCACACGATTAACGCTTATTAAAACGCAGCAACGCACGTGATGAGTTGAGCCTCTACACCTCAAGAATATTAACGTGATAACCTTGTTGAATGGATGAAAGGCTTTATGGCTGCACAAGCTGATTATGATTGTCAGCATAAAAGCGTGGAGGCGGCTTTGATTGATTTTGGTGTTGAGGGTGTTTTGTTGGTTAGGCTGCTTGATGCGGCTACTTTGGCATTAGAAACCTCTGAATGGTTGCGCTTGCCTGGTGTTCCTCTTCGTGGTCGCGCTAAGTTGTCGGTAGTTTCTGCATGAAATGGGTTAACCATATCGCTATCGCTGGGGCTACTTGCGCCATTTGGAAGCCTGAGTTAGTTCCAATTGCTGTGCTAGGTTCAACCGCTCCCGATTGGTTGGAATGGGTTTTAAAGGCGTGTGGGCGGCGTGTTGCGCATCGCACACTTACGCATTACGTTATTTACTGGGTGCTGGGGATCGTGTTTGGAATGTTTGTGTGGGATTTTCATTATGCAATTACGGCGTTTAGTGCAGGTGGTTTCTCGCATGTTTTCGCTGATTCGTTAACGCTTATGGGCGTACCGCTTGGCTGGTGGTCGGATCGGCGTTTTAACTTGTTTGGTGGACGTTTACGAACGGGTCAAATGGGTGAGTATTGGGTGACTGGCGTTATTGTGGTGATGTGTATTAGCGTGGGCGTAATGACGCGGCATTTTGACGGCGGTGATTACACGCCTTTCTTTTGGGATTACCCAGACTACTATCATCAAGGGCTGATTGATGGGGCTGAATGGAAAGAAAATAGATTCAGATGGCTTTGATGCCTATTAAATCAATAGGTTCAGTGTTGTTTATTTGGTTAAATCAACGATACTGAACCCAGTGATGCAAAATTATTTACTTTTGTAAAATGTCGTCTTTGTAATTGCCTTCTAATTGTTTCTGCCCATTTTCATACCATTTGGTTACCAAGCCTTCTTTTTTGCCGTCTTTGTAATTGTATTCTGATATTTTCTGTCCATTTTCATACCAAGAGGTTACCAAGCCTTCTTCTTTGCCGTCTTTGACATTGCCTTCTGATTTTTTCTGTCCATTTTCATACCAGACAATTCCCAAGCCTTCTAATTTGCCGTCTTTGTAATGGGTTTCTTCTTTTTTTTGTTGGTTCAGATAGCTTAGTATGTATACGCCGGTAAATG
>QYQN01000156.1 GCA_007280895.1 Methylococcaceae bacterium | reverse complement strand
GCCTCTCCCACATTATATAAAAACAATGACTTACAAAATTAAAAAGTTGTTTTTGTGTTGTTTTCATAATGCTTTCACAGTCTCGAAGCCGCTCCCACTTCGGTTAAAGCACCTATGCTTAATTGCCTATCCAAGAATAGGTTGCACACTGCCCCTCTTATCGCTTGTTTACCCTTTTTTTTATAACCACGGCTATGCTAAAAAACACCCAACAACTGCTTAAAATTATGACCCAACTTCGCCATCCCGAACAAGGGTGTGCATGGGACATTAAACAAGATTTTGCCAGCTTAATCCCTTATTTAATTGAAGAAACCTATGAAGTTATCGACGCTATTGAACGCCAAGACTACCAAGACTTATGCTCAGAATTAGGTGATTTATTATTACAAGTGGTTTTTCATTCACAAATCGCCCAAGAGCAGGGCTTATTTAGCTTTGAACAAGTTAGCGAAGAATTATGCAATAAACTGATACGCCGTCATCCGCATGTCTTTAGTGATGCTGTTTTTGCTACCGATGAAGAACGTCATCAGGCTTGGGAACAAGTAAAGGCACAAGAACGTTTAGCAAAACAATCATCCGCTGTACAACAAAGCGTCTTAACGGGCATTGCGCGCACCTTACCTGCCTTAATGGAATGCGAAAAGATTCAAGAACGCGCCGCTCAACACGGCTTTGATTGGCCAACTATCGAGCCAGTGTTTGCTAAAGTTGAGGAAGAATTGGCAGAAATTAAAGAAGCGATTGAACTAGGCGATCCTAAACACATTCAAGAAGAAGTGGGGGATTTGTTATTTGTTGCCGTTAATTTAGCAAGGCACCTACATATCAAGCCTGAAATAGCGTTAAAAGAAAGTAACAAAAAATTCACTCAACGCTTTAATTATATTGAAGAACAAGTTGCCCTCAGCGCACGCACCCTTAAAGACTGTCCCTTAGAAGAACTTGATGCTTTTTGGAATGAAGCAAAACTTGTTTTAAAACAGCCGCATTAAGCAAGCTGTTACAAAAATTTAATTACGGTAATCACAATGCCGCCCATTGTTAAGGTAGTGGCAAACGACCACACCATAAAATGATCAATCCGCGAGGTCAGTTGTTCGAAACGTTTATCGACTTGCTCGAAACGCTTGTCGACTTGCTCAAAACGTTTGTCGACTTGCTCAAAACGCTTTGCTGCTTCAATTTGCATTTGCTCAAAACGCTTTGCTGTTTCAACCTGCATTTGTTCAAAACGTTTATCAACTTGATCGAAACGTTTATCCATATCTTCGCGAAGCAGCTGCATTTCGTTTCGTAAATCAACATCTAAATGAGCAAAATGATTGGTTTGCGCTTTTAGCATTAAAATCATCATTTGATCGGGGGAAATACTTCCTCCATCAGCCACCAAGCTCATGACTTTTTGTGCCTGCGTATCCAGCCAATCATCAAAAAATTTATCATCAAACATGTTAAGCCTCTTTAGTCTGAGTTAAAACAAGCGCCTATTTTACAAAAATTTAATTACGGTAATCACAATAACGCCCATTGTTAACGTAGTGGCAAACGACCACACCATAAAATGATCAATCCGCGAGGTCAGTTGTTCGAAACGTTTATCAACTTGTTCGAAACGCTTTGCTGTTTCAATGTGCATTTGTTCAAAACGTTTGTCGACTTGCTCAAAACGCTTGTCAACTTGCTCAAAACGCTTATCCATATCTTCGCGCAACAATTTCATTTCGTTACGTAAATCAATATCTAAATGGGCAAAATGATTGGTTTGCGCTTTTAGCATTAAAATCATCATTTGATCGGGGGAAATACTTTCTCCCTCAGCCACCAAGCTCATGACCTTTTGTGCCTGCGTATCCAGCCAGTCTTCAAAAAACTTGTCATCAAACATTAGTTACTCCATTGATTTTAATATTTTAGATTTTACCGACATTACACACCTAAAAGCAATGCGACTGCTTTTTGGTCATTTTATTTTTTACATAATTTTACTTTCAAAAAAAAACCGCCCTTAGTTTCCTAAGGACGGTTTTTATCCACATATTACATACTTATATATTTGGCATTAACAAAAAAACTGTCTCTACCCAACAATATTATGATTTATGCTAAAACAAATGTTGCATCACCTGATGTACCAGTGAAGCCATTAACAGTAATAAGACCAGTTAATTTAACAACCGAATCATCAACATTTTCGAATGTGCTCGCAGATGAATTATCAGCAACAATATAAGTATTTCCACTATATTGAAACCATGCAAAGTTTGAATTAGTAGAATTATCTAGTGAAGTAACCACAGCTGCATTTAAATAATCAAGAAAAACAGCAGTGTCACCTAAGGCTACTTTCGTTGTTGCAAAGGTTGGCGTGCCTAGGGTTAAGCCACCATCTACAAATTCAACTTTATCACCTACTGCAGCATCAACAATTGTACTGAAAGCATTTGCACTAAGTATCGCCGTATTAAATTTAATAGTATCGTTACCTAAACCAGCAGTAATTGTATTCATACCAGATCCTACAGTAATGATATCGTTACCTGCACCAGTAGTAATTATGTTATTGCCACTTGTGACGGTTACTGTATCAATACCTGCACCACCTGTAACATTATTATTGCCAGTGGTTGCAGTAAAGCTATTTACACCATCACCAAGAGTAATAGTGTTATTTCCTGTTGTAACATTTACTGTATCAGCACCTGCACCACCAGTATAAGTATTGTTTCCAGTTGTTGCAGTAAAGGCATTTGCACCATCACCGAAGCTTACTGTGTTATTACCTGCTGTTGCTGTTGTAAAGGTATCTGCACCTGCACCACCAGTAACATTATTGTTACCTGATGCAACTCCAGTAACGGTATTATCGCCATCACCTAATACGATTGTATTATTACCAGTGCCTATAGTAACGCCATCGTTACCCGCACCCGTTGTGATTGTATTGGCACCATTACCTACTATTACTGTATCAACGCCTGCACCACCAGTATAAATATTATTTCCAGTCGTTGCAGTAAAGGCATTTGCACCATCACCGAAGTTTACTGTGTTATTACCAGTTGTTGCTGTTGTAAAGGTATCGTCACCTGTACCACCAGTAACAGTGTTGTTACCTGATGCAGCCCCAACAATACTGTTTGTACCATTACCTAAAGTGATGGTATTTGCCAAGGCATTGCCGATTGTCACAGTATCAGCGCCTGTTCCACCTACATAAGTAGCCGCTACAGTTGCTGCAGATAAGGTCACAACATTTGTTCCAACTGCTGAACCTTTAACTGTAACTGCTGCAGTTGTAGCACCTGATGTCCAAACTAAACCGCCTACAGTGCTAGTACCTGTTAAACCAGAGGCATCTAATGAAGTTAAGGTAGTCGCAGTTAAGCCTGTCAAATCAATACCCACAGCACCTGAAACGGTAACTGTTTTAGCAGATGTTGCTGTAATCGGTGCAACAAAAGCAACAGTATTTGTTGTTGTATTACTATCAGCAGTTGTAATAGTTAAGCTTTCAACACTAGGAATGGTGTATGCAGCGGTATTTGTAAAACCATCAGTCGCAGTAAATACAAGATTTACATTATCACTTGTTCCTGTAGCTGTAGCTAATGCAATGGAACCCGCAACTGACGTAGCCGCTGTTTGTGTAAAGGTAAAATCAGCTGCTGCATTGGTTACAGTTAACGCAGCACTTGAACCAGCCACTTTCAAACTGTTGATACCATCAGCATTGAGCATATTAATTGCTGCCGCACCCGCTGCATCACTTAAACTTAACACTTCAAAATTAGACACTGTACCAGCAAAAGTACTTGCAGCTGTTGCAGTGACAGCATTTGCACGTGTCATAACAAGCGTATCGGTATTATCACCCGCATCAATTGAACCGCCTGTTGCAGCTGCACCACCGTAAGTTACCGTATCATTCCCTGCACCTGTTGAGATAGCTTTTGCAAAAGAGACTGCGACACCAATCGTATCAACACCAGAAGATAGCGTACCAACATATTGTTGATTAACGGTTAACTCTTGGCTTAACGTTACATCTGCTGTGCTTGTGCTTGTAATGACAGCTGAAGACGCTAAGGTATCAGCAGTAATTGTTAACGCTTTAGTTCCACTTAGATTTAATGCTGTTGCATTCGCTGCGGTTAAAGTAGCGATTGTATTTGCTGCAGAACCAGACACGATGGCTACTGTTTTTGGCACTGCACCTAAAGCAACTGCACCTGTAGTAGTAGTAGTGAAGCCATTTAAATTTAACGTTTCAGCAGTAACTGTTGGTGTTGTTAAAGCACCTAAAGTTTGCGTAAAACTTGTTCCTGTGCCTGCTAACGTTACTGTTGATAAAGCATTAGAATTGACAACAGCTGCCCCAAAGTTATTTAAACTAACAGAAGTGATTGTGCCAGCTGCTGTTAAAGAAGCAGAATTGACGTCAGTAATTGTAACCGCACCATTTGCAACGCCCGCTAAGGTTACACTTGCTGTGGCTGGTGTCGTTTGATTGACAGTTACAGCAGAGGTAGCCGCTGTTCCAATAACCGTTACAGCACTTTGAGTTGTGGTTGTATTAACAGTAGGTTGAGCTACTTGTGCAACAGTTACGGTTGAACCACCTGTTACAGAAATTGCACCTGTAGTGCCAGTGCTTGTTAATGATGAAGTTTCAGATACGGTTACAACACCTGTTGGCGCAGTAGTAGTGCCTATTGTAATAGTACCGGAAGTTGTACCTACAGCCGTCACTGCAACAGTTGATCCACCCTTAATAGATAAATTAGCAGTCGCCATTGCTGTCTCATTAACAGTAATTGCACCTGTTGAACCAGATAATGTTACCGCACCTTTAGATGTAACTGTTTGAGTTAAACCACCCGTTAATGTAACAGCACCTGTTGTAAATGCATTTGTAGCCGTAACAGCAGTTGTTATATCAGCAGTAGCTACGATATCCCCAGCTGTTGCGTTACTAATATTTAATGATGTCACACCCCAACCAGTTGTATTTGTAGTGACCCCAGCAAGAGATTCAAAATTTACATTTTCAATACTAGAAACCGTAAAACTAGCAGCAGTAGTAGTATCTATTGCAGCACTATTAGTAAAATTCAGAGTATCCGAACCACTTGCCCCTGCAATTTTATCTAGCGTTGAAGGTACACCATTAAAAACATCATTATTAGCAGTACCAGTAAAGTTATCTATATTGGTCGTCAACGTATAAGTTGTCCCTTCAGTAGAAACATTTGTAGCGTTATCAATAATAACAACACTTTTAGTACCGATAGCGTTAAAGTCAGAATCAAACAACGATACTTTAAACGCTTCTAAACCTTCGCTTGTTAAGAAATCAGCTGCAGTATTTACCGTAAACGTTGCTGACGATGCACCTGCAGCTAAAGTCACTGTGCCACTTACTGGGGTAAAATCTAAACCTGCTGTTGCTTCTTTAACTTTAGTACTATCACCTTGAACGTTAAACGTTAACACTGTGTCTGCTTTAACTGGCAAAACTGAGCTTACTGTAAATACGACAGCTGAACCTTCATCAACGTATGTTTTGTTAGCTGTTAACGTATAAGCATTGGTAAAGGTATCAATTTTAGTTTCAGCAACTAAAGCGGCTTTTTGTGCAGCGGTTAAACTTGAATTAGCACTGGTTAATACTAAATTGATAGTATCTGCTGCTTGTAATTTGGCAAGGTAAGTCGCGTTTAATGCTTGTGCCGCTGTAATGTCGATGGCTACTGTATCTTCTGAAGAATTGATGGCGGTAAATTTTCCAGCAAATAAATCTGCTAATTTAGCTTGTAATTCAGCGCTTGTGCCGCTTATCACTAAATTGTCGCCTTTAACTAATTTAGCCATGTTAGCCGTGGTGTACTGCGCCAAGCTTAAATTGATTGCTGTTGCATTTTCTTTAGAATCAATAACATCAACCATTGCGCTTTCAAACAGTGCATCTAGGTTAGTGTTAATGTTTGCACTGCTATCACTTACGGTTATTTTAGTTGCAACACTTACTTTATCGGCAGTTGCGTCGTTAAGAGCTTGTGCAGCAGTGATAGATAGTTTATTTGTTGATAAAACAATGCTATCAACTTTATCGCTGAGTAACAAAGCATCGTAATTTTTTTGCACATTCGCAGAATCGCCTCTAATAACAATATTATCGTCGGCTGATACTTTCTCAAGAATTGTTGTATCTAATGAATACTGACGCGCAACAATTGTTAAAGCACCTTGATCAGAAGTACTAATAGAGGAAACAAATGGGTCAGTTAATAACGCTGCGAGTCCTGCTTGAATGTTTGCTGCTGTGTCAGTAACGCTTGCTGTATCTGAGCCAAGCGTTTTTTTTCCAGCCTTGTAATCTACAACTGAGGTGAATGTTTTAATAGCCATACCTAATATCCTAAAAAGAAAAAAATAAAATTAAACACAATACAACATGAAATGAACATCTATACAGATACTGAATAACTCCTTCTTGATTTAAGAATGAATTTAAAAAAACAAACAGTAATAAGCACTCGTTTCGCTTTTACTTGATTTAAACATTCCCTTAAAAGCAACAGCGACCTAATTTGGTTAGCCTGTTTAAAAATACTTATAACTATAGTTAATGTATAAAAACACTGATTTAGCATAGCTTAAAACTAAGCAATTGAACAGTTTTTTACAATTTGTAGGCGTAAGTGTGCATGGGAAAGAGTTGCTAACTAAGCAACATTGCAAAGACATAATGACGTTAAATTAAAGCTATTGCTTTGATGCAACAAAATATCAGGCCAAATAGTATTTTACCCACCCATGTGTTGCTTGATTATGAATTTTTATCTATTTTGAGCATTTAATTGCACGCTGCGCCTAAAAATAACATCTTTTAATAAAGCTGTTTACCCCTTGGTAGGCTAGTTATTCTACCTAACATGTAAGACACTATTTGATTTGATTCCCGAGCAATTATTTACACCAAGTGGCTTTACGCGGAACCTCGCTTAAGACACATTAAAACCGTGCTTAACTTGACCTGTTTTGTGGTAATTGTATGCCAAAACATAAAATACGTCCTTATTTTTATGATCTATATTTTATGGCACTTAATTAAACCCTTCTTTTTTGTAGGGAAGTAAAAGGGGCAATTGTTTTAAATAAACCTCCCCTTTTGCCTTTTGACTACGTCCTGAAAGAAGCGGGAGATAACTACTTACATTATTATCAATACTTTTGCCGACACGTTGAACGTATTTTAGTTATTATTACTCGTGCTATTGATTACGCGCTAAACGCTAGGCCTTTTCTTTCCCTTAACTTATACCTTTAATATGACTGCGTTAATTTCCTTTTTTAGCCCTTCGGGGGCGTTAGCTAAAACCATTAAAGGCTATCAACCTAGGCAAGCACAAATTGACATGGCTGAAGCGATTAGCCATGCAATTGAATCCAACCACCATTTTATTGCTGAGGCCGGCACGGGCACGGGTAAAACTTTTGCTTACTTGGTGCCTGCTGTGCTTTCTGGCAAAAAAATACTGGTCTCTACTGGCACTAAAAACCTTCAAGACCAGCTATTTAACAAAGACTTACCGTTATTACGCAAAGCCTTACAACAGCCTTTTTTTGCTGCTTTATTAAAAGGGCGCAGTAACTATTTATGTCTATTACGCTTAAAAAATGCTCAGGCGAGTCCGATTGGCTTTGCTAAAGAAGAAGCCTTGGCTTTGCAAAAAATTGGGCGTTGGGCTGGGCGCACGAAAACAGGCGATGTCTCTGAAATGGCCGATGTGCCCGAACATGACCCCATTTGGTATCAAGCTACCTCTACGGTAGACAATTGTTTAGGTCAGGACTGCGATGATTATGCAGAATGCTTTTTAATGAAGGCACGCAAAAAAGCCCAAGAAAGCGATATTTTAGTCATTAACCATCATTTGCTGTGCGCTGACTGGTCGATCCGTGACAATGGTTTCGGGGAATTATTGCCCCATGCAGAAGTGATTATCATTGATGAAGCGCATCAATTGGCAGACACCGCTTCTAACTTTTTAGGCATGCACCTTGGTGGCAAACAATTAACCGATCTTTGCCAAGACACGCTCATTGAATTTTTTTCTGATGCCACCGATTTACCAGACTTACGCAGCGCCTGCGAGAACCTTGAGCACGAAGTCAAAACGGCTAGACTTGCCTTAGGCATAGAACTTAAACGTGGTGCGTGGCAGGAACTCGCATCTGAACCGCAAATTATGGCAAGTTTTGCTAGTCTTAATGAGCAATTGCGCTTACTGACACAGCAGCTGTTATTAGCCTCAGTGAAATCTAAAGGCTTGGATAATTGCTTTAAACGCGCCGAAGCTCTGCAACTTCTCTTGCAGGGCATTTTAAGCGAGCAGGATGATAAATGGATTCGTTGGTACGAAGTGCATAGAAAATCCTTTACCTTAAGCAGAACACCTTTAGACATTGCCCATGAATTTAAACTGTTTATGCAGCATCATAAAGCGACGTGGATTTTTACCTCGGCAACCCTTAGCGTTGCCCAATCATTTGAGCACTTTGCTCAGCACTTAGGCTTAAGCGATGCAACCAGTGCGTGCTGGGATAGTCCGTTTGATTACGCACAACAATCCTTATTTTATCATCCTAAAGGCCTGCCTCAGCCCTCTGATCCTAACTTTATCCCGTTAATCATTCCGTTTGCTTTGCCCGTATTGCAAGCCAGCCAAGGCCGTGCGTTTTTTTTATTTACAAGTCATCGCGCGCTTAAACAAGCAGAAAGTTTATTAAAAGATCAGCTTGATTACCCACTATTAGTCCAAGGTTCGCAACCTAAAAGTCTATTATTGGAAAAATTTAAAAAAACACCACATGCCGTATTATTAGGCACGTCTAGCTTTTGGGAAGGCGTAGATGTGCGTGGCGAAGCCTTGTCCTGTGTGATCATTGATAAATTACCCTTTGCCTCCCCACATGATCCCGTTCTTAAAGCGCGTTTAGATGCCCTGACACAACAAGGGCGTAATGCCTTTTTTGATTATCAAGTCCCCGCAGCGGTGATTGCTTTACGGCAAGGTATTGGACGCTTAATTCGCGATGAACATGACACAGGCGTGTTAATGATTTGTGACCCACGCTTATTAAAACGCGCCTATGGACAACAATTTTTAGACAGCGTGCCTCCGATGCGTCGTACCCGTGATATTGCTGAGGTCAATGCTTTTTTCGCCGAAACTCGCAGCACACCTTTAACATTGGATGCGTCTTCATCATGAAATTAATAGCGGTAGAAACTGCCACTGAGGCTTGCTCGGCCGCCTTGTGGCTTGACGGTATCCTGACGGAACGCTTTGAGCTTGTTAAAAATAAGCACAGCCAACTTATTTTGCCGATGCTTGAGGATTTACTCAATACGGCCGGCTTAAACCCAAAGGATTTAACTGGGCTTGCTTTTGGCTGTGGCCCTGGCTCTTTTACAGGCGTTCGCATTGCCTCGGGCGTTATTCAAGGACTTGCCTTTGCTTTGGATTTAGCCGTTGTTCCTGTGTCAACGTTGCAAGCCATCGCCCAAGATTATTTTGATTATCATAATGACTACGCAACGGTCTTTGTTGCCCTTGACGCACGCATGAGTGAAATTTACTGGGCGGTGTATCAACGCAATGCACTAGGCTACGCAGAATTACTGGGCCACGAAGCCGTCACTTCGGCAGCGAATATTGCTGTGCCAACATATTCTGGAACAGGAATAGGCTTAGGTTCTGGCTGGCAAGCGTATGCAAACATCCTGCAAGAACACTTAGGCGATCAATTACTTGGCTATGACCACACTGCACTCCCACGCGCCCGCGCCATTGCCCGCTGTGGCGTCATGGGTTTTAGCCAGCAACTCGCCGTCCCCGTAGAATTAGCCCTGCCCGTGTATTTGCGTGACAACGTGGCCAAAAAAGAAGCTGAACGAAACTAACCGTCATTTTTTATTATTTCTTTATAACTATGCTAACTACTGCCCTGCTTTTACATACCCCCCCTGAAAATGAATATTTCTTCGATGAAGGCTGTTATATTTTAGAGCTATCTAATACTACACACGATGCAGAGGTTTCTATTGCTCAAGCACGGGTTAAACCAGGGGTTACGACACATTGGCATTATTTGCTTGATGTAGTTGAACGCTATGTCATATTAGCTGGGCACGGCGTTGTTGATGTCGATGAGTTAACCGGTCAAGTAGTTAGTTCTGGTTCTGTGGTACTTATTCCCCCTGGTTGTCGACAACGTATCAGTAATAATTCAGATGAAGATTTGATATTCTTGGCGATTTGCTCACCTCGCTTCACTCCCGCCTGTTATCACTCCTTAGCTTAGGGATAAGCCTGTATTCCTGACTTACATTGATTGCCATAATGAACCTTACCAACCTTCTTTACATCAGTAAAATCGAAAATATATGCTTAATTTAACTATTAACACCGTATTTTAAGCACCTATTCCACAGCAATAATAACTAAAAATTATTCGCATAGCTTGTCATAAATATCTGTTTTTTATAAACTTATTTAGATAAACTACAGAATCAGAATAACCTTGATAAGAAATAAAATTGTTAATCTTTGCTGAGGATGTCTAGCATCAAACGAAAAATATCAGTACAATTTACATTGAACAGAGTAAAGATGTTGAACCAGTGGAAAGTCTCGCTTAGTCAGGTTGTCCGGTTATCAATGTTGTAAGTCTGTAATTAACCGTAAATTTTTTTGAGGATTCTTGATATGGCAACAGGCACTGTAAAGTGGTTTAACAACACAAAAGGCTTTGGTTTTATTGCTCCAGATGGCGGCGGTGAAGATGTTTTTGTTCATCATTCTGTTATTTTAGGTGATGGCTTCAAAACCTTAACTGATGGACAAAAAGTAACATTTGAAATTGAAACGGGTCCTAAAGGCTTAACAGCAACGAATGTTGATCCAAGATAAGTTCAAATAATAACGAAAAGCTGTTGTGATGACTTCACAACAGCTTTTTTTTTGGGTAAAAACTGGCGTTGCTAAGACGGCTATTAGTGTTTCACACAATACCTCTGCCTTTTGGCATAACCAACACCTCATTCATTCAATACTCTCGGCAGCTCTGCCCCCAGACACACTGCCGGATCATGCACGCACCCTAAAGTTAAACAGTTCCTTCACACGCAAACGACGCGACAATATTTCTAACATAATTATTGACGCGCCCACAACGTTAACACACTAAAAATAATCGGTTACACTATACCTTATATTTTCTCGCTCTTACGCAGGATCACCGCTATGACGTCGCCTATTTTTCGTAAAAAAACCTTTCTACCCAATGCAAGCGATGCGTCTTCGCACTCGCTAAAACGCTGCTTATCTGCTTGGGATCTTACTTTTTTAGGCATTGGCGCTATTATAGGTACGGGTATTTTTGTACTGACAGGCGTTGCGGCTGCCACGCAAGCTGGCCCTGCCATTATCCTCTCTTTTATTCTGGCTGGCTTGGCCTGCACTTTTGCGGCACTGTCTTATGCTGAACTTGCTGCCGCTATCGGTGGCTGCGGTAGTGCTTATGGGTATAGTTATGTTGCTTTTGGTGAATTATGTGCGTTCATTATCGGCTGGGATTTATTGCTGGAATACAGTATTGCAGTTGCTACGGTTGCTAACGGCTGGTCGGGTTATTTTTGTACGATGCTTAAGGCTATCAACCTACCCTTACCTGCTGCGTTAACCAAGCCACCCGCATTAGGGGGTATTATTAATTTACCAGCGATGTTAATTATTTTAGTATTAATGACATTACTTATCTTAGGCACGCAACACAGTGCTAAAGCCAATAACGTTATGGTGTGGATTAAATTAATTACCATTAGCTTTTTTATTGCCATTGCTTCACTTCATGTCCATCCTGAAAACTGGCAGCCGTTTATGCCTTTTGGTTGGTTTAATACCTTACCTGACGGACATACCACAGGAATTCTTGCAGGTGCCTCATTGGTGTTTTTTGCGTATGTAGGCTTTGATGCCGTCTCTACAGCAACTGAAGAAGCCAAGAATCCTCAGCGTGACTTACCCTTTGGCATTGTTGCATCACTGCTTTTTTGTACTGTTATTTATATTGTAGTGGCAGGCTTATTAACAGGCGTAATCCCTTACACACAACTCAATGTCTCCTCGCCTGTGGCTCATGCCCTTAATTTAATGGGTTATCCCTGGGCATCGGCGTTAATTTCAACTGGCGTGATTGCAGGCTTATCGACCGTAATGTTGGTGCTGTATTATGCGTTAACCCGAATTATTTTTGCCATGTCCCGAGATGGTTTATTACCCGTTTTTTTCAACGAAGTGCATAGTAAAACCAATACACCTGTACGAGTAATTGTGCTCTGCGGTGGCGTGATGGCCTGTATTGCTGGCTTTATACCGTTAGGTGAATTAGCTGAGCTGGTTAACATTGGCACTTTAGCTGCGTTTGTTTTAGTTTGCCTTGGCGTTATCATGCTACGCATTACTCAACCTGATATGCCGCGTCCCTTTAAAACACCGTTGAGCCCGTTATTTCCTTTGCTAGGTGTTATTTCCTGCTCGGCGCTCATGAGTTTTTTACCCACCATTACGTGGCTACGATTTTTAATTTGGCTGGGGGTGGGCTTAAGTATTTACTTCGCCTACTCCATACACCACAGCAAATTAGGTCAAGCTTAATATGGGGCTGCTTAGCCTTCTGCTCTGGACGCCCGCCTTAGGCAGTGCTTTATTGGTGGTTATTCCAGCCCATAATATCCGCTTGCTGCGTGGCTTAAGCTGTGTTGTGGCACTGATTGCGGTGGCATTCTCTGCTTGGTTAGCGATGGATTTCAATCGCCACTCTGGCAGCTTACAATTTAATGAGCATCTGCCCTTAAATCCACATTTAGGGAGTAGCTATACGCTTGGGCTTGATGGCTTTTCGTTGCCAATGGTGTTGTTAACCAGCACCTTGCTACTGGTAGCATTAATTGCCTCTTGGCATTTAACGATTGCAACGAAGAGCTATTATCTTGGTTTTTTAGTCACAGAATTTGGCATGCTTGGCGTATTTTTAAGTCAAAACTGGACTTTATTTTACATTTTCTGGGAAATAACCGTTATACCTCTTTATTTTTTAATTGGTCGCTGGGGTGGACCGCGTCGCCAAGCAGTAAGCTTAAATTTTGCGTTATATGCATTAATTGGCTCTGCATGTATGTTAGTCAGCTTATTAGCACTCAGTCAGTATGATTTACATTCACCTGAGGCGTTCATCACCACCTTACCCGAAGCGATCCATAGCCTGCCCATCACTGCACAAATATTAGTATTACTTGGTTTTTTAGTTGGCTTTGGCATTTTCATCCCTCTTTTTCCGTTACATGGCTGGCTGACGACGGCACATATAGAAGCACCCAGCTCGGTGAGCATGTTGCTTTCAGGGTTGTTAGTCAATATGGGCGCGTATGGCTTATTACGCATTTTCCCAAGCCTGCCTGACGCGACGTTTGCCCTACAACCTTACTTATTAAGCTTAGGCGCGTTAAGTATCTTATATCCAAGTTTACTGGCGTGGCGGCAACACACTATGAACGCAACCTTAACCTATGCCTCATTTAGTCAAATGGGAATGGTACTACTAAGCATGAGTACCTTAACCGAAGCCGGCTGGTCTGGTGCAATCTTTACAATGATGGCTCAGGGCCTTATTTATCCAAGCTTATTTTTACTCACGGGCGGTCTGTTTGAGCGCACTCAAACCTTTAACATTAATCACTACGGTGCGCTATTAAGCCCCATGCCCCGCTTTTCATTACTGCTTATTTTAAGTTTATTTGCGGCGAGCGGCTTACCGGGCGGTGTTGCTTTTATTGCCACGATTTATGTATTTATTAGTTGTTTTGAAACGTGGCCGTGGTTAGTGTTAGTGTTGGGCATTAGTGTCATCATCAAAGCAAATTATTTGCTGCGCATTATCAGTGCTTTACTTTCTGTTTCGACAAAAGCACCTAGACCGCACTTAGTTGACTTGCGTAGCAACGAGCTCATCGCCTCAGGTCTTTTGGTGAGTTTCATGCTGGGCTTAGGGTGCTTGCCTGGCTTTTGGTTGACGCTGTCCACTGCATCGATAAAACTTACGCAATCTCATTTTTCAAAACATAGTCAACCCATTATTCACTTACCGTAATGCTACTTGACGCCTCTACGCTTGCGCAGTACCGCGAACACTTACTCACAATATTTGCTCGACTCCAACAGGCACTGCGCCAACCCGAGTCTGCCACAGCGGTTACGCATTACAATCCATTGCAGCCATATCAGCATTTGACTTTTTTTGAGGCGCTACACAACGCCGCGCACTTACCTCATCTCAGCACCTATTTACCTGAACTTCATTATCGTCAATTTTATCAACAAGGTCGCATTACTGAGCAGGCGCTTAACCGTGCGATGGCTGATAGCCCCACGTTAAACGCAGCGAGTATTATTTGGCAAACGCCTCAACGAACGCTGACCCGTGGAGATATTTATAGGGTGGCTTTACGGGTTGATATTGTCCCTTTTAAGAACCAGAATGCAGCCTACCCACACCACACCGCCTTGACTAAAATTCAAGCTGATGTGCCCGCCTTAGCACGCCAACAGCTTTTAGCCACCGGCCAGTCTGAACGCGAAATCGTGCAACAGTTATGGCAACGACTTCTGGATAAATTAGCCCTCCCAACCGCAACGCTGCCTTCAGAAACCCTATTTGAATCTTCGCCTAATCATTTAGAAGACTGGTTTCAGCAACAGCTCGCGCGCCCAACCACTGCTTCTGGGCATTTGCACACGCAAGCGTTGGCGCAGCAACAGCTTGATAAGCTTCTGGGACAAGTGGGTAGCCAGCTTAGCTTACGAGGATTGGTGCTGCACTTAGGCAATATTGATAGTTTGCCCGAGGTTCAGTCCCAGCTGCTGCGTTTTTGCACGGCCTATATCACTAAAAATCTGGCTAAATGGCCCTTGCCAAACGCCGAATCTCTAGGCTTATTTGGTGCATGGCGAGCCTCACTTGCCTATGATGTGGGCTTATTTTTACACCAATTACCTGACTGGCAGCAGATTATTGCCCACTTACCAGAGGACGCGCTCGATACCCTTAGCTATCAACTTACGGCACTTAATTTACCTAGCTCGCAGTGGGACGACTACCTCACCCGCCTGGCCTTGGAAATACCTGACTGGTCTACGTTAATCGCACATAGCACGGAGTCTCCAGATTTATTAATCGATTATTTAGCCATCCGACTGACGTTAGATCGCTTATGGTTAAATCAGGTGTGCCATGATTTATGGAAAGTTGACGCCAGTTTGTCCGCTTTACGCGGCTATTTTCTCAAAAATTTATCCGAATTTTTAGTGCGTTGGCACTTGTATCAACGCACACTACCAGAATGCTTAACGCAACTGGCAGAACACTTGCTTATTCGAGCTGGCTCAGAACGTCATTGCCGTGCCGAATGGCAACAGCTTGCTGATATGATTGTCGCTTGGCAAGCCAGTGCAACAGAGCTCAGTAGTAACGCTACGGCTGGCGACTGTGGCTGGCGTTTATTTCGTTTATGCCAACACTTAGGCTTAGCCAGTGACCAGCTGACAACGCTGACAAACAGTGCATTACACGCCATGATTCAGGTATTAAATGACTTCGATCACCCGCAACGTAACCACCTGTGGTTAACGGCTTATGAGTACCAGTTCCGCGATGAATTATTTACCCAATTGCAACGCTCTACCGCACCGTTAACGCAGGTTCGCCCCGAGGCGCACATGATATTTTGCACTGACGTGCGTGAAGAACCGTTACGCCGTCATCTTGAACACCACATGCCCTCGCTGACAACCTTGAGCTGCACGGGTGACTTCGGACTTCCCTACACCGCACTGACCCAGGCCGACAGTGCTGCACCCGCGCACTACGCTGCGCCACCTCCTCCACGTGCGCACTCGTCAGTATTAACTCATGCGTTAATTGCGGTAATGACTGACTTTAGCTTGCTCAAATTACTGTTGCGCAACGTATCGCCTGCCACGACAACTGCGCCAACTCGCCACAAGCCCAGCTTAGCCGAACTGGGACTTATGCTCGCCAGAACTTTAAAAAACATGGGCTTAAGCACTAATTTCGCCCCCTTAATTATCCTCGTTGGGCATGGTTCTAGCACCACTAACCCAGCCTATTCTGCCGCATTAGCCTGTGCCTTTTGTCATGGCAACAGCAGCCTTAATAACGCCCGCTTGTTTGCTGAGTTAGCCAACCAAACGGCAGTGCGAACGCAATTAATAGCACAGGGCATTGTTATCCCAGAAGACTGTTGGTTTATTGCTCTTGAGCATAATACCCGCACCGAAACTTTAACGTGGCATGACACGGCTGCCTTACCTAAACGGTTAAACGCCCTTTTTGCAGCACTACAAAAAGCAGTCAACGAAGCAGCTGCACTCACCGCACTTGAGCATTATCGCAACAACGCAACGACCACTGCATTACTCACTCCAGCACAAGCCCAACGAGTTCAGACCTCTGAGCTCAGCAACGTAAGTGCTGACTTTGCCCACGCGGGTCATGCTGCACTTTATCTAGGTCGGCGCGCCTCAACGCAGGCACTTAACTTATCAGGTCGGGTATACTTACAATCGTATGACCCCATTCAAGATGCCTCGGGCGACACGTTAGCTACCTTGTTATTATCAACCGTAAGGCTGCATTCCCAGATTAATCTAGCGTATTATTTTTCTACATTAACTAATCTAGCCGTTGATACCAGCGCGGCTCTTGAGGACGCGTTAACGACACCTCCTACGCTCTTAAATCGTCTACCAACGGTATTGCCAAAGCACCTCACTGAACACCATGAAGCCATGCGCTTACACATCATTATTGAACAGCATCCCGAGGTGTTTTTCGCAATTTATCAACGCCAAGCTTTGTTGCATCCCTTGATTAACGGGCAGTGGGTACATATCAGCTGTCAAGACCCCAACACCAGAGCTCTTTTTACCTTTAACCCTGCAACTGGCTTTAATGCATGGCTGCCAACTTAACAGGCAACACACAACAAAGCGTGACCGTTCGCACTGAGCCCTTCGGTTACGTTCAGGTGAGCGTTGTCAACGCTGGTTATAAACGTCTCGAATGGGATGGACGGTGTCCCATGTTAAGTTAATACCCCACAGCATTAACCCTTACGCACCCAAACATTACTAAACAATCGATGAAACTTTATTTAGACTTACTTGAAAAAATCCTCCTTGAAGGTCAGCCCAAAAGTGATCGTACTGGCTGCGGCACCTTATCGCTATTTGGCTACCAAATGCGTTTCAATTTAGCCGAGGGCTTTCCCTTAGTTACCACCAAACAGGTGCATCTTAAATCCATCATTCATGAACTCTTATGGTTTTTACAAGGCAACACTCAGTTAGCGTATCTCCATCAGCATAAGGTAAGTATCTGGGATGAATGGGCCACTACAGACGGTGACTTAGGCCCTATTTATGGCCAACAATGGCGTGCGTGGCCCACGGCAACAGGAGCGTGTATTGATCAACTTAAGCACGTCATGCACCAATTACGCACCACGCCTGACAGCAGAAGAATGTTAGTTTCAGCCTGGAATGTAGCCGATCTGCCTGACGAACACTTAACGCCGCAAGCCAATGTCGCGCTGGGTAAAATGGCGTTAGCACCCTGCCATGCACTGTTTCAATTTTATGTAGCAGACGGCAAGCTATCGTGCCAACTGTATCAACGCAGTTGCGATACATTTTTAGGCTTACCTTTTAATATTGCCAGTTACGCCTTACTTACCCAAATGATTGCCCAGCAAGTGGATTTACAGGTCGGCGAGTTAATCTGGACGGGAGGCGATGTTCATTTGTATCTAAACCACGTAGAACATGCCAAAGTACAATTAACTCGCACGCCCTTGGCATTGCCATCATTACAATTACAGCGTCGACCTGAATCGTTGTTTGACTTTACCTATGACGATTTTTTAATTGAACATTATCAGGCTCACCCTGCCATTAAAGCCGCTATTTCCGTGTAAGCCGGTACACATAAGTTATCAACATTATGGGCTACCCCATGTTGGTTAACGCGCGTTGGCTGGCTTACTTACTATCGCGACGGCTTGTTAATGGGGTTCTCGCACCCGACGGCGAGATACTTTCTTTTGCGCCGCCAAAAGAAAGTATCCAAAGAAAAGGCAGTCTGGTTGCCGCTTCATCCTTGCGCTCCTTGATCTTGCCTGGGGTCTGCAGAGAGGGCTTCCTGCCCTCCTGCTGACGCACGGCAAACGGGAAGCAAAACACGTTACTGCGTAACGTCAGTTACTAACAGGTAAGCTGCAACAGCAAAAGGAGCGGCAGGTTGCGGGGCAGATTACGGATTTATTATTAATGAACGTAACACTAACACGGCGACATTGACTATAATGAAGCCACTGTTATCACGTTTTAGGGTGAAGTCGTTAACCCCCTTTATTTAAATGTTGAGTTTAAAAAAATGACATTACCACGCATTTTGCTCGTTGATGATGATAGTTCAAGGTCACAGCAACTTGAAACCATTTTGCAGTTTATGGAATATTCCGTCACGGCTACGCCATCAGCGCATATTGACAATCATCTCGCACCTATTACTAACGATTGGTTGATTTTTATTGCTCACACCTGCACTCATTTCAACACACTTGTGCACTCATTAGAAAAACACACAGCCCAACCCAAACGCGTCCTGATTGTAGACAAAGAACACCCTACGCACTTTCTTGCTTCGTCTTGGGCAGCGGCTAGTGTGGAATGGCCTATTACTTACCCTGAGTTAATTCGTACTCTACAGCAATTTACACCCACGGATAACGCAGGTGCGCTATCTTCGTCCCACCCCATCACAGCGCACACCGCCTCGGTACAACTGACCCACCCGCCCTCAGCCACTGTTAAGCCAGCCATGCCACAGACCTTGTCCCCCTTGTTTCGCTTGCAAGGTGACAGTTCGCAGATTGCTATAGTGCGGCATTTAATTTCACAAGTAGCAGAGTCCAATGCCACCGTATTAATTTTAGGGGAATCAGGTACTGGCAAAGAAGTGGTTGCGCGTATTTTGCATGACTTATCAACCCGTCATAACAAGCTGTTTGTGCCCATTAATTGCGGTGCTATTCCTGCTGAATTATTAGAAAGTGAGTTATTTGGTCATGAAAAAGGCGCCTTTACCGGTGCCTTAAGTGCGCGACAAGGTCGTTTTGAAATGGCCGAAGGGGGTACTTTATTTCTTGATGAAATTGGCGATATGCCCATGCCTATGCAAGTTAAATTATTACGAGTCTTGCAAGAACGTACTTTCGAGCGCGTGGGCAGCAACAAAACCATTCATGCCAATGTGCGCGTCATCGCCGCCACGCACCGCTGCTTAGAGTATGAAATCCAAGAAAACCGTTTTAGGGAAGATTTATTTTATCGTTTAAATGTCTTCCCCATAGAAATACCTGCCTTACGCGAACGTGCCGACGACATTCCTGTGTTGATTGCTCATTTTGCCTCGACCTTAGCCGACACCCATCAAAGTGACTTATTACAGCTAGCCCCTACGGCGCTTCGTTTACTGATGGACTACCCTTGGCCAGGCAATATCCGCGAATTGGCTAACCTGATTGAACGCTTAGCGATTATTTTTCCTAATCAAATCATTGCGGCCGAGGACTTACCAGAAAAATTTCAACGCTTACGCCTTGACAACGAACAACAGGAAGACAGCGCCCTTGCTGATGAAACCGACGATCCTGCACTTAACGCTGCTGAAGAAGCCATGCTGAATGCACTCTTAACCAGCTCAGTACCGCTTAACCATGCTGATAAAACCACACCCAACTTACTACTTCCAGAGCAAGGCATTGATTTAAAAGAATACTTAAACGAGATGGAAATTGATTTAATTCGTCAAGCCTTAGAAGAATGCAATGGTGTTGTTGCCCATGCAGCAAAACGTTTAAATATGCGCCGCACCACCTTAGTGGAAAAACTACGCAAATTTGATTTACAACGGTAATCCATCACCATCAAACATACCTTTTCCAAGGACGAGGTAGACTTCATCCACTTTTATTTTATTACTCATCGCATGCCCTTATCCAACGCACTGTACCAAGCAACTGTCTCCTCTTTACCGCTGCTCGCCCGTGGCAAAGTACGAGATATCTACGACATTAATGCCGACTATATGTTAATTGTCACGACCGATCGCTTATCTGCATTTGATGTTATTTTACCCGACCCTATTCCTGGCAAAGGCGGCGTGTTAACGCGCGTGGCTAATTTTTGGTTTAAGAAAACCGCCCACCTCATTCCCAATCACTTAGCTGACCTGAGTTTAGCCGACGTGATACCTGATGCTGAGGAACGTGCACCACTGGAAGGCAGAAGTATCATTGTTAAAAAACTCACGCCACTGCCTATAGAAGCGATTGTTCGCGGCTATTTAATTGGCTCAGGCTGGAAAGATTACCAAGCCACAGGAACGCTTTGCGGCATCATTTTACCCACAGGCTTACAACAAGCCGAACAATTACCCACACCACTTTACACACCGTCTAGCAAAGCTGAGCTAGGGCATCATGATGAAAACATCAGCTTTGCACAAACGGTTGACTTAGTGGGACTAGCGCTCGCTACGCAAATTAAAGAAATCAGCTTACAAATTTACCAACTTGCCGCAGACCATGCTAAACAACGTGGGATTATTATTGCCGACACCAAATTCGAGTTTGGCGTTGATAAACAAGGCGTGCTGCATCTTATTGATGAAGTGTTAACGCCCGATTCATCACGCTTTTGGCCGGCCGATCAGTATCAAATTGGCCTTAGCCCGCCTAGTTTTGACAAGCAATATGTCCGTGATTATCTTGAAACCTTGGCTTGGAACAAACAGCCACCTGGACCACATTTGCCTGTTGAAGTAAGTGCTTTTTGCGCGGCAAAATATCAAGAAGCCGAACGCAGATTGACAGAATAAACGAATAAAAAATCAACCTAACTACAGAACCACCGTGTCCTGTCTTGGAGTTTACATGTACAAACCCGTCACCCCACTGCTTGCCGCAGATACCTTAATCGAACTGATTGATTTACCAGAACGCCCCTTTGTTTTAATCGAGCGTGCCAATCCACCTTATGGCTGGGCGATTCCAGGTGGCTTTGTTGATGTGGGCGAAACGCTTGAACACGCTGCCATTCGCGAGGCTAAAGAAGAAATTTGTCTTGATGTGACCTTAATCGCTTTATTAGGTATGTATTCAGCACCCACTCGCGACCCTCGCAATCATACCGTTACTGCCGTATATATTGCCGAAGCCAAAGGCTTACCCAGTGCCGCTGACGATGCAAAAAATTGCGGCGTATTCACGTTTGGCACGCTCCCAGAATTATTAGCTTTTGATCACGCGCAGGTTTTAAAAGATTATCAGCATTATCGTCAAACTGGCAGGGTGCCCCCTTTACGTTGCTGACAAGCCGTAATGCTCATTATGAGCAGTCAACACAAATCAGGAACCCAAAGGCTTTAGCCCTTTTTTAACAAGGCTAAAGCCTTTTTACTCCTGCTGCGCCCCCGCCCCACTTAACGCTACATAATCAATTAATTGCTGGTGTGCTTGTTGATTTAAATAGGCCACTTTCTGCTGAGCATTCATTAATAACTGGCTGCGTAATGCCTTATCGTTGGCTAAATTCAACACGGCTTCAACCCAATCGGCCGGGTTTAACTCAACAATTAAACCTTCGTGCAGGTGCGCAACCACATCAGCGCAACAGCTATTTGGTGAATAAATACCCACCGCATGACAGCGTGTGATATCAAAAAATTTTGTGTACGAACGCGCTTTATTAAACGGCGTGTTCACTAAAGGATTAACGCCAATATGGTAGTTTTGTTTGCTTATAAAGGCTTGATAACTTGGCCACGACATGGGATGAACAATAGTAACGCGGGGAAGTTTTTTATAGTGTCGGTAGACGTCTTGTCCCCCGATAATTTCAAAGGTAAGCTGTTCATTGCTATGTAATACTTCGGAAATAACGGGAAATAACCAAGCAATATCAGCCTGATGTGTGGCAGAGCCGTGATAAAAAATCCGTGTAAAATTATCTTCAACCGGAATACTTCTGGGTAGCAGTAAGCGTGGTTGCCAGTGGCAATATTTATGATGCAGATAAGGTGTTGAAACCCAAAGAGTAGCGTACTGCTGTAGCCAGGTAGTGCGTGACGCTGAAAGGCGCATTAATTTTAATTGATAGCGCCACGGCATTCCTGCAAAAGCACTAGCGTCTAACACATCATCATCCATAAAAAAAATAACGTGACGTATGTGTGTGCGCTGTGCAGAAATTAATTTTTGCCATGCTGAGGGCACATAACGAATAAAAATGACCATTGCATTGCGTAGCGCGTTAGCCGTAACAAGCTCATGAAAAAGACAGCGCGTATAGGATAATCGTTGCGCAATAAGGGCAGGAATAACAAAAAAATCACAGGAAGGATTGGCGCGTTCTTCCACAATAAAAACATGAGAAGCGGTGCTATCAAGCGAATGTGGAATAATGTTCAAGGAGACGTCAACAACTAAGGCACGTTAAAAGGGCAGCTCAATTATCTTGAGTGCTGCGAGTTAAGGCACTTAGGTTACTTGATTTACAAAAGAGGATAAATAAAAAAAACGCCCTAATAAAAATTAGAGCGTTAAAAGGTACCAACCCACAACAAAAACGATAACAAAATACTGTGTACAATTTATTAAGCAGAATTAATGCCACAAAATTAAGTTAATAAAATTCAAAAGCTTATTTTATACAGAAAAAAAAACAAGGCTTGTTTGCACAAAATAGAAACATTAATGTTAGTTTTTAGTGCAGGTTTTGCAACACAATTGCTTGTCTGTGGGTGTTGTGTGCGGTATTTATTGCTTAGGGTTTTAAACCTGATGTTAGCCAGCATTGCACACACTTACTATTTTTACACCGAGGATTAAACAACGATGGACGTAAAATTTTTACCTAACTTAACCACGCTGCACGCAACACAATGGAATGCGCTCGTTGAAGGGCTCTCCCCCTTTATGCGTTATGAATTTTTACATGCTTTAGAACAATCAGGCTGTGTCAGTGAGCAGACTGGCTGGCTGCCTTGCCATTGCGTGGTGTATGAGCAGCATGAGTTGATTGCAGTGATGCCGATGTATCTAAAGTTTCATTCTCGTGGCGAATATGTCTTTGATCAACAATGGGCTCATGCGTATCAACGGCATGGCGTAAGCTATTACCCAAAATGTCTCACAGCGATTCCTTTTACCCCCTGCGCTGGTGCGCGTTGGGGAGTAAAACACACCGTTAACTCGCAAGCGGTTTTGCAGCAGATGTTTGCCGCCATACAAAGCTTATGCGCTAACCATGCTTGCTCCTCTTGGCATTGTTTGTTTCCAGAACCTGAACACCTAACAGGTTTAAGTGCCTTGCCGATTCTTGTGAGAGAAGCTGTTCAATTTCAGTGGCTTAATAAAGGGTATGCTGACTTTACAGATTTTTTGCAGAGCTTAACAGCCGCTAAACGAAAAATGATTAAGCGTGAACGTGCCAAAGTCAACGCACAAGGCGTGGAATTAATTCAGTTAAAAGGCAATGAGGTCAGTGCAGAACAATGGCATATTTTTTATCAATTTTATGCCATGACGTACCTTAAAAAAGGTTCAGCGCCTTATTTAAACGTGGACTTCTTTCTGCAACTGGCAGACCAAATGGGCACGACCATGTTAGTCGTGTTTGCACGCACTGCCCATGAATATGTTGGTGCTGCCTTAAGTTTTATTGGTGAAGATACCTTGTATGGTCGCTATTGGGGCTGTGTTGAAGAGTATGCCATGCTGCATTTTGAAGCCTGTTATTACCAAGGCATCGACTATTGTATTAAAACAGGGCTGGCGCGTTTTGATTCAGGCGCACAAGGCGAGCATAAAATTGCCCGAGGATTTGAACCCATCACGACCTATTCGGTGCATTGGCTACACCATGAGCCATTTCATCACGCCATCAAAGCGTTTATTAACGCTGAGAAAACTCATGTTGACGCTTACAAGGCACAGGCAGCGTTGTCTTTACCGTTTAAATCTACCGCTGCTTAAAAAGTAAGCCCTTACTGATCATTGGTCACATCAAAAACCTCAAAGGCTAAGCCAAAGCCTTTAAGTTGGACAAGTAAGCGACCATTAACAATCACCTCATTGTTAAGCGCTGCATAGGTGGCTTTTGAGATAAGTGTTTGCCCACCAATTGCCATGGCCTGTAAACGCGCAGTCAGATTAACGGTCGCACCAATGGCGCTAAATTTCATCTGCAAGCGTGAACCAATATTACCAATAATGGCTTCACCTGTATTGACGCCAATACCCATTTGCAGCAAAGGCAAGCCTTCTTGCTGATGACGAATATTAATAGCAGGCATGGCTTTTTGCATGGCAATAGCACAATTAACAGCACGTTGTGCATGATCCGTTTGGGTAATGGGCGAACCAAATATAACTAACATCGAGTCACCCATAAAATTATCAATCGTGCCATTATAATGCTCTACAACAGTGACCATTTCGGTAAAAAAACTGTTCAGCATCAACACAATGTCAGCAGGATCGGCTAATTCTGAGATTTTAGTAAAATCTCGTATATCACACATAAGCAAGCTCACACTGCGTTTTTCACCGCCCAGTTTTAAATATTCAGGCGATGCTAACACCAAATCAACCCTATTTTCTCCCATGTACCGCCCAAATACTTGGCGAATAAAATCGCGTTGGCGCTGCATATCGCGTTGTGCAAATTGCAAGGCTAAGTGTGCTTTTACGCGGGCAATCACCACGGCTGGCGAAATCGGCTTGGAAATATAATCAATGGCACCCAGCTCTAAGCCTTTGGTTTCTTCTTCAGGCTTGATTGCCGAGGTAATAAAAATAATGGGGATTTCTTGTGTTTCAGGAGTGCTTTTAAGCTGTTGGCAAACGTCAAAGCCGCTTACCTCAGGCATGATGACATCTAATAAAATTAAGTCTGGACGCAATCCATCGTTTAAACGTTTTAAGGCAGAGGCACCGCTTTTCGCAGCAATGATTTTATAAGCACCTTTAAGCAGCTCAGTTAAGATATTGATATTAATAGGTTCATCGTCAACAATCAGAATACAGGGGCGTTCGTTACCGTCAGTCATAACAATTTTATGGTTACAGAGTTGTGGAAATTTTTCACCAGCAAAACAGTATTAGCTGTTTTCTTGCTAAGAGCTAAAACTATTGGCTACCAGTGATAATGTTAAAAGAAAGTTGCTCACCTAGTTAAACGTTGTTAACTCGTCATTAAGGCGGTTAGCAATGACTAAGGCGTCCTCAAATTCATAGTCATTAAGCAAGTGCTTAAGTTCCTGTAATGATCCGTGCATGGGTTCTGGAAGCTCTGGTATTAATTGAGCTAAACGTTCAGCCGCGTCAGTATCAGCGTCTGTTATTAAGGTAAGCAACGCTGCAAATTGCTGTGCTAATGCGTCTGTAGAGAGGGTTCGGCTCGTAGCTGTCGCAACAGTTTCCTCATTAAGCGAGGCAAATAACTCTTTCAATTCAGTAGCTAAGATGACAAGTTGCCGAGCAATGTCTTCGCAAGCAGGGATTGCCTGTTCTTCAACGCGCTGTTCAAGCTCAGCGGTTAACGTAAAAATATGGGTGAGCCCAAGGTTGCCCGAGACACCTTTTAAGTTGTGTGCTAAACGCCCGGCAATAGCTAGATCCTTGTGCTCAAGAGCGGTGTTAAGCTCCCCTAAGTGCTGACTAAGTGATGCGGCAAAGTCCGCTACTAAGCGGCAATACAGTTGTTCATTGCCCATCACTCGGGTTAAACCTGTGTTGCTATCTAAGCCTTCAAGTGCGGCCAACCGCTGCATGGTCGCGGTTAAGTTCGGCTGCGGTGCTTGGTTCACAAGCGGTGTAGGCGCGACTGATGACGTGACTAAGCTAGGCTCTTTTTTAACCCATGTTCGCAAGGTGCTAAATAAGTGATCTGGGTCTATTGGTTTCACCACATGTTCGTTCATACCTACGGCAAAACAGCGGTCGCGATCAGTATTCATGGCGTGAGCAGTCATGCCAATAATAGGTAAATGTTGCCAAAGTGGGTGATTACGAATAGCCACTGTGGCCTCATAACCATCCATTTCGGGCATTTGTAAATCCATTAGAATCGCGTGGTAGCGGTTAGGATGACGCTCTAAAAGTAGCAACGCTTCTTTACCGTTATTGGCAATATCAACACTTACCCCTTCGCTGTTAAGTAATTCCACCGCAATTTGTTGATTAATCTCATTGTCTTCAGCCAACAACACACTCACCCCCGTTAACTGGTAAGCAATGCTGGGAACAGAATACTCAGTTGATAATTCAACATGCTCTGCTTGCAGTGTGCTAAATACTTTTTCTAATTTGTTAAATAAGGCATATTCAGTCACCGGCTTAGCTAAAAAGCCATCGATGCTCTTCGCTATGGCAGAGCCGTGTAATTCACTATCATCAAAGGCAGAAATCATAAGGATTTTAGGAAGCTTATTTTTTATAAGCTCATTTTGTAACAGCATTTCTACGGTTTGAAGACCTGTTAATTGAGGCATGATCATATCGATAAAGACTAAATCATAAGGTTCATTACAATTAGCTTGGTATTCCAACATGGTTAAGGCAATGGATCCTGAGGGCGCGGTATCTACTTTAATTGTCCATCGACGTAACATTTCTTGCAAAATCTCGCGGGCATTTGAGTTATCGTCAACAATTAATAGGCGTTTATTTTCAAGGGAAGTTATTAAAGACTCAAGAGGGGCCGTTTGCTGATGAGCAACCCCAAACCACGCCGTAAAAATAAAACGACTGCCTGAGCCATAATCAGTTTCTGCCCAAATCCTGCCTTGCATGAGCTCAACTAGACGTTTTGAAATCGTTAAACCCAGCCCTGTGCCCCCGTATTTTCGTGTTGTTGAGCCATCCGCCTGGGTAAACGCTTGAAATAAGCGCCCTAGTTGTTCGGGCGTCATGCCTATGCCAGAATCGCGAATGGTGAAACATAATTTCATTTGCTCCTGAGTCTGTTCAATTAACTCGATACTGATTTCAATTTCGCCCTGTTCCGTAAATTTAATGGCGTTGCTGGTAAGATTAAGAAGAATTTGTCCTACTCGCAATGGATCACCAATAAGAAAGCATGGAATGTTTTTGGGAATATTGAACAGTAATTCTAATTTTTTCTCATTAACACGCTGGCTACTTAAGTGCGTTAAATTGTCAAAAATTTCTTGGAGATTAAACGTAGTGTGTTCAAGGTCTATTTTGCCTGCTTCAATTTTAGAAAAGTCCAGTACATCATTAATAATGCCTAATAAGGCATTGCCAGAGTAATGAATTTTGGCAATATAATCGCGTTGTTTTCCACTCAGATCAGTTTTTAATGCGAGATGAGATAAGCCAATAATGGCATTCATGGGGGTTCTTATTTCATGGCTCATATTCGCCAAAAACTCGCCTTTTGCTTGACTTGCCGCATCAGCGGCTTCTTTGGCAAGACGTAAATCAGCGGTTTGCTCGCGGACTTGTTGTTCTAAGCTGGAATATAATCGCGCATTATCGATAGCCGTAGCCGCTTGTCCGGCAATAAGCGTGACAATGCGAATACGGTCGGCCGTAAACACATGCGTGGCTAAATTATTTTCTAAATACACCAGGCCAGTGAGCTGACCTTGTTTAAGTAAAGGTAGGCATAATAATGATTTAGCTTGCTGCGCTTGAATATAACTGTCACTACCAAAATCAGCATCTGCGTAGGCATTATTAAGCACCACAGTGTCTAAAGAGCGTTTTACATAATCGATAATCGGGCGAGCGCCTTGGAAGCTTTCATCCAACAGGACATTATCAAATAGCTGGATGGCTGTGGTGGTTGTTTTTTGGGCGGTTACATACAAATTATGGTTGCTCGCTAAGAGCAACACTGCACGCTCAGCTCCAGCATTTTCTAGCAAAATTTTTAGTAAGGTGTGTAATAAACGCTGAAAATCAATCTCTAAAGTAACCGCTTCAATACAGCGTATGACGCTATCAATATCAAAAAAAGCCGAAGCGTTCTGAGTGTGTTCAGTTAAACCAGTATTAGTGTCTGGTAACGGATAAGCTAACCAATGTGCAAAGTGCTCAAGCAAATGGGTGATTTTTCGCGTGGCACCCCATAAAGAATAATTTTTAAAAGCAAGTTGAATAAAGCCTTTTGCTTGCGTAGGTAAATTACTGATAACACTGCACTCAGCCGCTCGTTCAGCAATTAACGCTTGATCATGAATAAAACCATGAGTCTGAGCGGTTTGCAGTGCTTTTTCATAAAGCTGTAAGGCGACAAAGTTTTCATTAAGTGCGACGTGTTTTTCAGCCTGCACCCACAGCAGTTTATGGTAAAAATTACACTGTGCACCGTCTGCCCATTGCTCAATTAAGGCTTCTGTCTCATCAATAAATTGGTATGTGGCCGCGTAATCAGGATGCTCGATAGTCAGGGTAGATAGCCGTTGACACGCTGCAATGGCGGCATAACAATGAAAACTCGCATACACCAAGCGTGCAATGACAAAATCAATCACCAACCTGCCTTGTTCAACGTGGTACCAAGCGCGTTCTGGGTCGTTAAATAAGAGCGCCAAATGGAGTTTATACGTATGATAAACACACTGCTGGAAAGGCGTTCCTCCCAAGGTCAACAACCAGTCACCCTCCGATTGCTGTGCCGTTGAAAAATCCACAGCAGCTAAGGTCTCGCCTTTGAGTGCCATGAGCAGACGCTGATACACTGAAAAAATATAAAATGCTACGTTATTGTGTGTTTTTTCTGTAAAGGCAAGGCCTTGCACTAACTCATGATTGACTTCACTAAGGGGATCGCCTTGTTCATAACGATTACAAATGGTCGGTAAAAAAACATAGCCAGCATTGTGTAAATCACCAATTTCCAGCATGATTTTGAGTGCTGTTTTAGCATAAGTTAAGGCTTCGGGTAACGGTTTATGCCAGTGTAAACCCATCGAAGCATAGCGATCCGCGCTTTTTGCATAGCCTTTTTGATCATTAAGTTGTTGGCATAAATTCATAGCAAATAATTGCCATGCCAAGCCTCCTTGATAATCATTTTTTAGGCTGATAAACGTGCAGGGCATCAGGGCTAATAAAATCCCCATGTTAGCAGTGCTGCCCTCAGTAAGCAGTAATAAGCCTGCTTTAATGGTTAGCCAGCGCAATAAAGGCATATTGATTAAATACGCAGACGACTGTATGGCGGCCATAATATCAATGCACTTCATCCGCTGAGCATCACTCATTTTTCTTTTGTTTAATAAATCAGGCAGATAGCTTCGAGCTAAAACGTGTTGAAAATAAACAAAGTCTGTTGAGGTTTCATCAACAAGGTAATCTATATCAATCGTCATGCCTAAGGCTGTTAATTGCTGTACGCCAAGAGCAATGGCTTCAGGTAATCGCTTTTGCATGGTGTATTGATCAATCATGAAGATAACGCAGTTGTTCATGAGTTGAGGCGCATCAACATGATTATTTAAGATAGCAAAATAGGCTTCGGCTTCAGTAAACTGTGTGCAGTAAAACGCATTAAATTGGGCTTCCACATAGAGCTTAAAGGTTAAGTCAAAATCACTGATGAAGGCATCATCAGGCAACAACGCTAAGCCCTGATTTACAAAATTTAAGGCTTCGTGGTAAGCCCCTGTAAGGCGACTACGTTGTGCAGCAAGACGATTAAGATTGGCGATTAACAGTTTAATATTGTGGTGTTCTCTGGAATCAAGGGTCATCATGTATGCAAGACCTTGATTAAAATGGTTAACAATACTAAAAATTTGATTATTTGGATCGTTTTCATCAAAGTTAATGAGCAGTTGTTCAGCAATTTCCCAGTGCACCAAGCAGGCTTGTTGTTCTGAGAGTAATTTTGCGAAGGCCTCTTGAAGACGATTGTGTTGAAAACGATAGGTATCTTTTTCTGAATCAATGCGTTGAATTGATTTTTTATGTAATGCAGGTAATAAATCAAGCGTTATCTGACTGACGCTGTGTGCAGAAAAGTTAGCTAATTGCGTAATTGAGAAGGTATTACCAATAAGTGCGGCAACACTAAGCGAGTATTGCGTGTTAGACGGTAAGGTTTGCAAGGTTTTCACTAAAAAATCAATGACGTTGTCCATGCTCTCTATGGCTGCGATGCGCGGGCTATCCCAGCACCATTGCAGCAGCTCTTCAGAAAAATACAGCAAGCCTTCTTCGTATAAATACAGCAAGAATTTAGTAATATAAAATGGATTGCCATTGGTTTTAGTCATCACCACTTTGGCAAGTGGTAAGGCATGTTGCGGCGTGCAGAGTAAAGAATCTGTGAGTAGCTGCGTGGTATCTGATAACTGCAAAGGTGCCAGCTCTAAACACGTCACAGCGATGTTTTTTGTGGCTAAATAATGCAACAGTAGATGCAGTGGGTGGCTATGATCAACTTCATTATCACGGTAACAAATAATGATTAACACATTCTGGAGTGCGGCCTCAACATGCACTTGCTCCAGCCATTTGAGTGTTGCAACATCCGTCCATTGTAAGTCGTCTAGGCAAACTATTATGGGACGGCCTGTTTGGCTAAACGCATTAAAAAAGCCCACAATAACGCGATAAATTCGGCTTTGTGCTTCGGTGCTTAGCATGTCAGGTAAGCTTGATTGTTTGCCAACAAGATACTCGGTAAATGGCACGAGTGCAGTTAAATAAGCAAGCTCGTCACCCAACGTGTCAGTGAGTATTTTTTGCCAACCGATGACTTCCTGCTCGGTTGCGGTAAGCAATTGACGCGTATGGTTTTCAATGGCGTTTATCAGGACTTGGTAAGGACGATTTTGCTCGTATTGGTCTTGTTTACCAAACATAAAAAAAGCATGTTGCTGCTGAATAGCCTGACGAAAATGCTGAATTAATTCTGATTTACCAATTCCTGAATAACCCCGCACACACACCATGTGCATGACATTTTCAAAGGGTTTCGCGAAAAGATTAAGCAACTGCTGCAAGGATTGCTCACGCCCATATAGCTTTTTGCTTAACTGTAATCGGTAAGAATAATCTTCAGTCGCTAAGGGAAAAGCAAGAATATCTCCAGTGCGCGTTAGTTCAGTAAAGCAATACATTAAATCAGCCAAAATACCGCGCGAGCTTTGATAACGGTCGTCTGGATTTTTTGCTAATAATTTTAAAATGAGTTGCGCTAGTGGTTCAGGAAGTGTGGGGTTTAGCTGTGTTGGCTCACGCGGCGTCAGGGCGATATGCGCATGTAACCAGGCTAAGGTATCGCTTGCTTGATAAGGCAGTTCATCAGTGAACAGCTGATATAACACCACGCCAAAGGAATAGTAGTCGCTGCGATAGTCAAGTACGCGGTTTAAGCGTCCAGTTTGCTCAGGTGAGATATAAGGCAAAACTTCTCTGGCAAAATCATGCTGGAGATGTTCATTAAATTCTTCATCGGTAGGCGAGGCCGCACCAAAATCAATAATTTTAAGGTCGTTAGTGAGCGAATTCCACAGAATATTTTCTGGAGCAATGCCTTTATGAATTAATTTTGCTAAATGGATTTCATGAATACCATGGGCGATTTTAAGCGCAATGTCCAGACGCTGGATGAGTGATGTAGCCGTATTTTGCAGGCTTGTTGTCAGTGGTTTGCCATTAAAATCTTCAACAATCATCATTAAGGTGTTACGAACGGGTAACAAAGCGTAAGCGGACAGCACGTGCTCACTTTGGACAGTCTGCTGATGCGTAAACTCTTCTCGAAAATGCTGCATAAGGCTGGCGGTAGCACTTTCTTCGCGGAGAAATTTTACAATAACGGGTTGTTCATCTGGCGAGTGTGCCTGATAGATTGCTGACCATCGACCTTGATGGAGTAATTGATGGCAGAAGTAATCACCAAGTTTTAGCCCAGATAGTTTGTTCATAGCGCACGCTTAATGGATACATTTACTGACGAGTGAGTGATTTTTCACCAACCCAAAAATGGTCAAGGTGATGGGCGGTTAGCAACTGTATGGGCTAAGCGGCAGGAGCAAAGCCTTCCCACCGCTTAGCGTTAACAGGCTTATTAGTAACCGCTTTTAGCCTTTCAATTGTTTCATTGCAGTCACCCAATCTTCTAGGTGATAAACCTTAACAATTTGACCATTTTCAATGGTATGAATATCAATTGTCATAATAGAGAAAGACTTGCTGCCATCAGTAGGGAAGCCCATGAAATCGCCATTAGGTGCGCCCGAAGCAATGCTGCGCACAACAATACGGTTGCCGTCTTGAATTAATTCTTGAATTTCCCACGTCATGTTAGGAATAAGTTTCCAGAAAAACTGCATTTGACCAATCAGTTGTGCTTTACCTTTTGTGTCAACAGAGCCAAGTGATTGAAACTCATCAGCGAGTAGTTGACCCATTAATTCTGCAACATCTGTTTCTGTGTTGACAGTAAGACATTGTGTATAAAACTTGGTAACAATTTCTTCTAAGTTTTGCATAGTAATTCCTTGTTGAGTAATAAAGTAAGTTAAGTAGCTTTAGTGTTACAGCTGAAAAATAGTATAGCGGGTAATGACTTTTTTTTGAATAATTCAACATTTTTATGGCGCTTCTCGGCGACCCACTTTTCACTGTGGGCAGCACAGGAAAGAATCAATAAACGTCTTTATAAGGCGGCGCCCCCTTTTGAAAAAGAGGGCTTAATTAGGAGGGGGGGGGGAATAGTGTGGGGCTTATGGTGTAAAAAAGCTAAATGGCGGACGGTTATAGTTCGCTATTGAGCAATTCATCAAGCGTGGGCAGTTCTTTGTCTGCTTTACAACGAACTTTGTAAATATCAACAAACTCCATAAACGCTTGCTCAAGATCAGCTAAAATTTCTTCCTCATTTTCACGATCTTCGCTATCTACATCATCAGATTCAAGATATTCACGCTGTAAAGTCACTTCACTGTTTAACGCTAAAGTTGCATAAATCAGGGCATTGCTAGAGATATTTTCATTCATGGTGGGGCAGCTCCAAGTAAAATTTGTTAGAAAAAAAACTACCAAATTAAGGCTGGGCACGCTGCTAAGCTTAAGTAGGTAGCTAAAAAAAAACAGCTAGGGTATGTGCAAAGTATATCAGAGCCTGATTGGATTGGTTGTGCTCAATTTACTTAACAGTCAATATTTATAAGGTTTGTGGGCGGGGACGGCGCGACGAATACCGCGCTGTTGGCGATCAATTAACGGCGTGTTTAAATTGCCATAAGCTGGCGATTTCGTGATTTTTTTCTAAAGGTATTTCAAGGTCATCAGCTAAATCAGCAAAAAAGTCTAAGCCTGTTTGCTGCTCAATTGCATCAATAGTGCTAACAAAACCTTGCAATGACTCGCGACCCGTCACGCTTTGGGGAATGATAAAGCTTAAGCTAATCGGGGCAGCATCAGTAGGCGTGTCGGCAATATAGATTTTATAAAAAGCAGTGGGAATTTGTACCGTCCAGTCCGTGCGTAAACGCGGCGCGGAGTCAGCAAAAATAGGGCCGGTAATGACCCAGACTTTACCTAGTTTTTGGGTGAACACCTCACTTTCAAGCACTTCTAAATGTCGCCAAACCTGTTGATTTAAGGTTGCCTTTTGGGGGCTGATGTTGGTCATAAGAAAACTATCCAGCTGCCCTTGTTTACCATACAGCTGGCTGATGGCATGATTGGGGGCTAAGTGTCCTCGATCATAACCACTATTGGTATAACTTGTATGACTCACCCGATTAAGGCTGCGCCAATCAGTTTTAAAATGACTAGGACGTGGTAAGTGAACGGGTGATGCTTCAGGAGTATGCAGTGCGTATTCCACCCAAAGGGGATTGCCGCGTAAGTCTGAATAGCCCACCAGAAAACCATGATTCCGAAAGGTGCGATACCATGAATAGGGCTGACTGAGTGATTGGCTGCGTGGTTCACCTTGATAAAGTAACGCAGGGCGAGCAAGAAAAACTTCATAGCTATACTGTCCTGCAAAGAGAACAAAAAGCAGTAAAAACGGTTTTGGGTAATACCAAATAAGACGGGCACTATTAATAAACACTAAACGCCATACAAAATACAGTAGATGTTTCATGATAATAAGGCAATGTAGATAAAAGTCATCACCAGCCACCTCCTCTTCTTAATGTAATCTGGGCAAAGTGGCTTTAAACTTATGTGGGAGAGACTTACGTCTCCCACATAAACTGCCCAACTAGTTAAGGCAATAACGCACCTTAGTAATCACACTGATTAATCGCGCAATAACTCATTAATGCCTGTTTTACTGCGTGTTTTTTCATCTACTTGCTTGATAATAACAGCACAATAGAGGCTGTAACGCCCATCGGCTGACGGTAAGTTACCCGACACCACCACTGAACCTGTAGGAATTCGACCATAACTGATTTCACCTGTCATGCGATTAAAAATTTTAGTGCTTTGTCCAATGTACACGCCCATGGAAATCACACAGCCCTCTTCAACTATCACGCCTTCGACTATTTCAGAACGTGCACCAATGAAGCAATTATCACCAATAATGGTGGGGTTTGCTTGCAGCGGTTCTAACACGCCACCAATGCCTACGCCGCCTGATAAATGCACGTTTTTGCCAATTTGTGCACATGAGCCAACAGTTACCCACGTATCCACCATTGTGCCACTATCAACATACGCACCAATATTTACATAAGACGGCATTAAAATAGCACCTGGTGCAATATAACTGCCATATCTAGCCACGGCATTAGGCACAACGCGCACCCCTGCTGCGGCAAAATCAGCGTCACTATAATGGCTAAATTTACATTCAACTTTATCGTAATAACGGGTATTACCACCGTCCATTAAGCGGTTTTCATTAATACGAAAAGACAATAAAACTGCTTTTTTAAGCCACTGATGCGTTACCCAAACACCCTCGATTTTTTCGGCAACTCTTAACGTGCCCTTATCTAAAAGCATCAAGCTTTCTGTAACCGCAGCACGAACGTCGTCAGGCGTGTGTGCTGGGCTAAATTCGGCGCGTTGTTCAAAGGCATTGTTAATACAAGTTTCTAAGTGGATCATAAATTTCCTATTATTGTTATGGTAACGTGGTAAAAAAATGTTTGATACGCTGTGCAGCGGTAATACAGTCCTCTAAAGGAGCAACTAAGGCAATGCGCACATACCCTGCACCAGGATTAATGCCCTCAGCATCACGGGATAGAAAACTACCAGGTAAAACGGTGACATGTTCGTGGGCAAATAACTGTTGCGCAAACAGCGTATCGGCAATCGGGGTTTTAAGCCAAAGGTAAAAACCTGCGCTGGGTTGCTGAATATCACACACTTCTGCCAATAGTGCGATGACCGTAGCAAATTTCTCACGGTATAACTGGCGATTAATCTGGACATGGTGTTCATCTTGCCAAGCACTGATACTGGCGTATTGGGTAGGTAACGGCATGGCGCAGCCCTGATAGGTGCGATAGTTAAAATAAGGCGCGAGCACCTCTGCATCACCCGCAACAAAACCAGAGCGTAAGCCAGGCGCATTAGAGCGTTTAGATAAACTATGAAACACCACGCAGTGTTTAAAAGCGGTATTGCCCATGGCATAAGCACTTTGCAATAAGCCTACGGGTGGCTGTTCTTCATTGAAATATAACTCGCTGTAGCATTCATCTGAGGCAATCACAAAATTGTACTTCATTGCCAAGGCAATCACTTGTTGATGCGTTGCCATGCTGATCACCGCGCCGCTAGGGTTACCTGGCGAGCAAAGATAAAGCAACTGACAGCGTTGCCAAATAGCTTCAGGAACGGCAGCAATATCAGGTAAATAACCATTGGCTTCGGTGGTATTTAAAAAATAAGGCTCAGCCCCTGCTAATAACGCTGCCCCTTCATAAATTTGATAAAAAGGATTGGGCATCAATACCAGCGGACGCGTTGTGCCCGTGGCATTAATGACACATTGTGCAAAAGAAAACAACGCCTCACGCGTGCCATTCACTGGCAAAATCTGTGTCTCTGGATTGAGCGCTTCTAAAGGTAAGTGAAAGCGCCAAGTTAGCCATTGACTAATCGCCACCCTAAGCTCTCTGATGCCTTTGGTACTGGGATAAGTACCAAGTCCTTGGCGATACTCATGCACTGTTTCCGCAATAAACGCAGGCGTAGGATGCGAGGGTTCACCAATAGATAAATTAATGGCAGCTTTATCGTGTGGCGGCTCAAGTCCCTGTTTTAGTTGCGCCAGTTTTTCAAAAGGATAAGGATGTAAGGCAGCGATATTTGGATTCATTCGGCTAAAGTAAGGTGGCGGTATGAGAAAGTCTTGCTTAGGTAGCTCGTCTTTACATAATAATTTATTATTATTTTTTAATGGGTTAGTGACAAGGCTTGACTCACCTTTGCTATGCCAAGGGAGGCTTTCGGCACATTACCCAGAACTATTTCATGGTTAACAGTTAGCGCAGTTTTATAGTGCGCTGTACAGAATGAAGTGGCTCAACTCCTCGTATTTTTAAACAGCTTAAGCGTTATTTCAAGATGATAAACATAGCTGTTTTCGTTATTGTCATCAAGCAAAAATAATAAAGTGTCATGCTGTTGAACTGCTTTTTGCATTGTTTAAGACTTACGGCGTGGTGTGTAGCACACGACAAATCCCTCAAGAAAAATACCTGATTTAAGCGTGTTAAGCTTGAATGGTGCGAGTCTTTGTGTAAGTATTGAACCATCGCCTAGGCTATGGCACGCTTTACATGCCAAATGAGATATCCTGCCTTAAAGTAGGTCGCTTTTTTTATCACCCACAACGCAGGCTGTTTTGTTTATGGAAGCAACGATATTAACAATTAATGTGGGGAGCACCTCCATTAAAACCCGTTTATTTGCTGCTAACTTAGCCGTTCTTGCCCTGCACACCTTGGATTACACTGATCATCAGGCCTTGCATCAAGAAGGTAGTGATTTAACTCAGCAGGCATTTAACAACACGGTGGCTGGGCATTTTTTGCCACAGGATGCGTTGGCGTTGGTCTTACAAAGCTGGCAACATTGGTTGCACGAGGCCAATATTAACTTGACTGCCATTGGGCATCGGGTAGTGCATGGGGCGAGTTGGTTTGACGGCGTAACCTTAATTGATGCAAAAACACTTGAACGTTTGGCAGACTTAGATGCTTATGCGCCACTGCATAATCCATTTAACCGCTTGGGCATTAGCTTAGCCATGGCGAGTTTTCCGGCGCTTAAGCAATTTGCAGTCTTTGATACTGCATTTCATCGCACAATTCCTGATTACGCAGGGCGTTATGGCTTGCCAGAAGGTCTGTCTGAGCACCTTGATTTTTATCGTTACGGTTTCCATGGTATTTCCTGTCAACACAGTGTCGAAGCCAGCGCTGCATTGCTCAACAAATCGGCTGACGACATCAATCTTATTATTTTACATTTGGGTGGTGGCGCCAGTGTTACGGCAATAGCTCAGGGCAAAAGCATCGATACCTCAATGGGTTTTTCACCCACCGAAGGAGTCATGATGAGCAGTCGATGCGGCGATCTTGATCCGATGATTTTAATAAGCTTGCAAAAAGCCGGGCATTCCCCCGAGCAATTAGAGGCGTTAATCAACAAACACAGTGGCTTAAAAGGCGTATGTGGTGAAAGCGATATGCGTGTTATTTTGCAGCAAGTGACACAGCAAGAGCCCGCTGCCCTGTTAGCCTTAGCGATGTTTTGTTACCGTCTCAAAAAATATATTGGTGCTTATTGGGCTGTGTTAGGCGAGGTTACCGCCTTGGTGTTTACGGGTGGGATAGGCGAACATGCAGCGCTGGTGCGCAGTAATATTGTGGCTGGGCTGGAAGGTTTTGGGGTGATCTTAGATGCGTGTGCAAATCAGCAAACCGAGACACGGGGTAATCGCGACATCAGTCAGGCAAACAGTCGTACTAAAATCCTCATTATTCAGGCCGAAGAAGAGCGCGTTTGTGCCAAGCAAATTTTAACGTATTTGGACGATGAGTCCTTTCATAACTCAACAGGAGAATAACGTGGCAACAAGTTACCAAGATTTTCAGGTGTCCTCAGTATCGTCGGAAGTCTTAGCGCAAATGGACGCTTATTGGCGAGCAGCAAATTATCTTTCAGTGGGGCAAATTTACTTATTAGATAATCCATTGCTAAAAGAATCCTTAACTATTGAGCATATAAAACCACGCTTACTTGGACATTGGGGAACCACGCCAGGTTTAAATTTCATTAATGTGCATATTAATCGCTTAATCACTGCGCATAATCTAAACATGCTGTTTATCTGTGGACCGGGGCATGGCGGCCCCGCCATGATTGCTAATGCGTGGCTAGAACAAACCTATAGCGAATATTATCCAAGCATCTCGCTAGATAAAGAGGGCATGAAAGCTTTATTTAAACAATTTTCTTTTCCAGGTGGCGTGCCCAGTCATGTTGCGCCTGAAACACCTGGGTCCATTCATGAAGGCGGAGAATTAGGCTATGCCTTAGCGCATGCTTACGGCACTGTGTTTGACAACCCTGAGTTAATTACCTGTTGCGTAATTGGTGATGGTGAAGCAGAAACCGGGCCGATGGCTGCGGCCTGGCATTCCAATAAGTTTCTTAATCCAGCACGTGATGGCGCGGTGTTACCTATTTTACATTTAAATGGCTACAAAATTGCCAATCCAACCATACTCAGTCGTATTGATGAAGAAGAGTTACTGCAATTATTTGAAGGCTACGGTTATCGTCCGTATGTAGTGGAAGGCAATGATCCTGAGATAGTTCATCCCCGCATGGCCAGTGTATTGGATCAGTGTTTGGAAGAAATTCACGCCATTCAAGCGGCGGCAAGAAATGCCCATGGCGAACCTGTTAAACGGCCTATTTGGCCCATGGTGATTATGCGCACACCCAAAGGCTGGACAGGACCAGCCAGTGTTGATGGTAAAAAAACTGAAGATTTTTGGCGCTCACATCAAGTTCCCTTAGCTAATTTAGCGGGCAACCCTGCGCATATCGAACTCTTGGAAAAATGGTTAAAAAGCTATCGCCCAGAAGAATTATTTGATCAAAACGGCCGTCCACTACCAGAAATTTTAGCCTTAGCGCCTAAGGGTAAGTTACGCATGACAGATAGCTCACACGCCAACGGTGGCTTATTGTTACGCGATTTAAAATTACCCGATTACCGACATTATGCTGTTGATGTGCCACAACCTGGTCGTGTTGAAGCAGAAGCCACGCGCGTGATGGGGCGCTTCTTGCGCGATGTTATGCTCAACAACGCTGAGCAAGAAAACTTTCGTATTTTTGGCCCAGATGAAACCTCGTCAAATCGTTGGGATGATGTGTTTGATGTCACCGCACGAGTGTGGATGGAAAAAATCTTACCTGAAGATACACATTTATCCCAAGACGGACGGGTCATGGAAATTCTGAGTGAACACACCTGTCAAGGCTGGCTTGAAGGCTATTTACTCACTGGGCGACATGGTTTTTTCTCTTGTTATGAAGCCTTTATTCATATTGTTGATTCGATGTTTAATCAACATGCGAAATGGTTAAAAACGTGTAACCATATCCCATGGCGTCGACCTATTGCCTCGTTAAATTATTTATTAACCTCGCATGTCTGGCGACAAGATCACAATGGTTTTTCCCATCAAGATCCAGGCTTTATTGATCATGTGGTCAATAAAAAAGCAGAAGTCATTCGGGTATATTTACCACCTGATGCCAACACCTTGTTAGCCGTTACCGATCATGTGCTGCGTAGTCGTAATTACGTTAACGTGATTGTCGCGGGTAAGCAATTAGCCCCACAATGGTTGTCCATGGACGCGGCGATGAAGCATTGCGAAGCGGGTATAGGTGTGTGGGAATGGGCAAGTAATGATTGCGGCGAAGAACCTGATGTAGTCATGGCCTGCGCAGGCGATGTGCCCACCTTGGAAACCTTAGCTGCCGTTGATATTTTGCGCAGCAAAGTCCCTGATATAAGAATTCGCGTCGTTAACGTCGTTAATTTAATGCGCTTACAACCTGCCAGTGAACACCCCAATGGCTTAACGGATAAAGATTTCGATGAATTATTTACCACCAATAAACCGATTGTCTTTGCCTACCATGGCTATCCTTGGTTAATACACCGCCTTGCTTATCGTCGAACAAATCATGCCAATCTTCATGTGCGTGGCTACAAAGAAGAAGGCACCACTTCAACACCTTTTGATATGGTCGTCATGAATGACATGGATCGTTTTCATTTAGCGGCCGATGTCATTGATCGCATTCCACGATTACGCCATGCTGCGGTGTATTTAAAACAATTTATTCGAGACAAATTAATCGACCACAAGCAATACATTTACAAGTATGGCGAAGATATGCCAGAGATTCAGCAGTGGCAATGGCCTTATAGCGATGGTGGAGAAAAATCAGCACAAGATGGTGGTGAAGCATAAAAGCAGTGAATTATTTAGTAACTGATGTTACGCAGACCTTCACTGCGGCTTGAAAACAACGTGTAAAGTGTCGCTATCGCGACGGCTTGTTAAGCGGGTTCTCGCACTCGACAACGAGATACTTTCTTTTGCGCCGCCAAAAGAAAGTATCCAAAGAAAAAGCGGCGCGGCAAACAGGAAGCAAAACACGTTACTGCGTAACGTCAGTTAGTAAAAAGCCCTTACTCATGCGGGACTTAATACGCATTGTTCCGCGTTAAGTTAGTAGCCAAGAGGTGTGTAGAACCCCAGGGTTTGGAACACAATTTTTTATCGCCATTAAGCTCCCATTAATATTCATTTTTCTATCATGAACTCAACGCTATCACTTATTGGCGTGACGTAGTTTCTTTCAATGTGAGGGAGGATGGTATGAAAAAATCGTATAGTTTAATTCAATGGCTGCTGATGGCTTCCTTGTTAGTTTTATCGTCAGAATCATTGGCATGGCAGTCTGGTGGGCGACATGAACAGCACCCTCCACAGCATAATTCACAACACTATCAACATCATTCGCAACACTATCAGCATAAAATTATTCAACCACCTAAACAGATTGTGCGTCAGGTGATTACTTATTACCCACGTCGCCCCGTGGTAAGGGAAGTAGTGCGCTATTATCCAGCACCTAGGCCCTATTATCGTGCTTCTGTACGTTATTATGCACCGCCTGTGTATACAGTACGTCCTTATTATCAACCTTATTATGACCCGCGCTTAGCAGCAAGTTTGGCAGGCGGAGTAGTGGGCGGGGCAGTGGCTTATGGTATTGGTAATGGCGATCCCTTGGCAACGGGCATTGGTGCTGCAACAGGCGCACTAATTGGCAACCATCTTGGTCGATAAAAGCATAGGGGCGACGTGCACTCGCCCCTACAACAGCGGTTGTTGAAGCAGAGCAAGCGTTTTTTTAGGTAATGAGCTTAACACCGCAGCATCATCGGAAGACACGCAGGCATCTTCATGCACCGCATTCATAAAGTGAATTAAACGTAGTTCACAACGCAATTTTTCTTCTACTGTATCGGCAATCCATAAGGCATTAAGCAGTTGTTTGGCATGATGATGAATGGTAAACGCCACCGCTTCAGGTAAATGCTGATAACTAGTCTGAATCGTGATCTTTAATTTATCCAATGCAGCAAGATACGCTTGGTAATCTTTAATATCTTGTTTGCATTGAGTTTTTAACATAAGCAACTGAGCTTTATGCGTGGTTTTTAGCATGGCAAGATCATGCTCTAGCTGCGCACTGCGTAGCGTTAAGGTCTCAATTATGTCTTGATGTGCTAAGCGTTGGGCATGTTTAAGACGAGCCTGTTGAGCGTGATGCGTTGTATGCCAATGTAACTGCTTTGTTTTAATGGCATAAAAAAATCGCAGTGTAGAAAAAAGCCAGTGTCTTAAGGGTTTCATTGTGTGGTTAAGGAGTCAATAGTGCGCAATAAGTCAATCAATCCTACGCTGTTTAATTGTTGACGATACTGCTGATGTTGATCACGCAATTGCTTAAAAGCAGGCGCAGGCAGTATTGGTTTAAGCATTATTAAGCGTTGCCGTATCGTGTTAGACAACGCACACACCTGGCGTCGATTATTTTTTTCCAGTAAATAGCGTTGTCGTTGTTGCTTGAAAAAATTGATTTGCTGACGCTGGCAAGCAAACAACTCGTTGCTGTACGCTTGTTTATTAGCAAAGAAATATAAGCGTCGTTGCAGACGTTCTGATGCAGAAAAAAAATGTCTTAATTGGCGACTTAGGTTATGACTTGCTGTTATCAATGCCGCAACTGCCAATAAGGCAAAGGCCATAAATAGCACGCTTAGCGCCGCGACGGTAAGATAGTCTGCCGAGTGTGCAAAAGCAAAATGAAGAAGCAAATCAGCACTGGCAAGCAATAATAAGGCACAGAAAAATAATAATAAAACTAATTTTATTAGCATCGACCACTACAATTATTAAAAAAGAAAAACGGCATAATAAGGGACAGCACTACGCATTATACTTTACCAAGCCAACCTTTAAGGGCACGCCTTTAGGGTATTAACTCAGCTTAACGCGTGTCTCCAGCCATAATAAGAATGGCTAAAGAAGGTATTCATAATACAAGTTACTAAACAACTGCGTTATAATTCGCGGACTAATTTACTTATATTAAAACTATGGCACAGTATTTTGAAGTTCATCCTGAAAATCCACAACTACGATTAATTCATCGTGCTGTAGAGATTATTCAACAAGGCGGCGTGATTGCCTATCCAACCGATTCCTCTTATGCCTTAGCGTGTCAAATTGGCGACAAACCCGCCATGGATAGAATTCGGCGCATCAGGCAACTAGATGATCAACACGATTTTACGTTGGTTTGCAAAGATTTAGCGCAGATATCCGTATTTACCAAAATTAGTAATGATGCGTTTCGTTTAATTAAAGAGTTAACGCCTGGCCCGTTCACTTTTATTTTAGAAGCCACCAAAGAAGTTCCCCGCCGTCTGCAACATCCCAAGAAAAAAACCATTGGCATACGTATCACCCCTCATCCTGTTACTCAACTCTTGGTTAGAGAATTGGGCGAAGCTTTATTAAGTGTCTCGTTAATTTTACCTAAAGAAAGCACTGGCTTAGCTGATCCTTACGACATTCGAGAAAAGCTAGATAAAGACCTTGATTTAATCATTGATGCAGGCAAAATTCCCTTTGAAGCCACTACCATTATTGAATTCACTGCAACGGGTCCAGTGCTAGTAAGACAAGGTAAAGGCATTGCCGCCATGCTAAGCGAGGAATCATAAATAATGAATGACTTAACCATCATCCAGCGTATTGCAGTGTGGATTTTGCCCGTTATTTTTGCGATTACTGTACATGAAGTAGCGCATGGTTGGGTAGCCAAAAAATATGGCGATCCTACCGCGTCCGCACAAGGTCGCTTAACCCTGAATCCCTTTAAGCATATTGATTGGTTTGGTACCGTAATATTGCCAGGATTATTATTACTCACCGGCACAGGATTTATATTTGGCTGGGCAAAGCCCGTACCCGTTGATGCCCGCAACTTTAAAAAACCCTTGCATGACATGGCAATTGTTGCCGCAGCAGGCCCACTGGCTAATTTATTAATGGCACTAGGGTGGGCGTTAATCGCTCGGTTAGGTGTAACCATTGGCGTGGAAACAATTTCTTTGCCCTTAATTTATACCGGCATTGCTGGCATTTCTATTAATTTAGTGTTGGCCTTGATTAATCTATTACCCATACCTCCCTTAGATGGCAGTCGCATGTTAACAGGCTTATTACCGCACCGCTTAGCGTGGCAATACAACCGCCTAGAACCTTATGGGTTTTATATCTTGATTGCCTTATTGTATTTTAAAATTCTCAATGTGATTTTAGAATACCCCATGTATTTGGCGCAAAACTTCTTCTTTTCCATTGCTGGCTTGTAACGAGTGACACGCCCTCCTGAGCATGACCCCCTCCCTGTCATTGCGGCAAGATTAGCACTTGTTAATGGAACACCGGTTAATCAATTACCAGAAGATTTATATATTCCACCCGATGCCTTAGAAGTTTTTTTACGTTTATTTGAAGGGCCCTTAGATTTATTACTGTATTTAATTAAACGTCAAAATTTTGATATTGTACATATTCCCATTGCTGAAATTACCCTGCAATATATTCATTACATTGAATTAATGGGCTTATTAAATATTGAATTAGCCGCCGAATACTTAGTTATGGCGGCGTTATTAGCAGAGATAAAATCGCGTATGTTGTTGCCACGACAACCTACGCTTGAAGAAGAAGATGACGATCCACGGGCAACATTAATTAAACGTTTGCAAGAATACGAACGCATCCGCGAGGCCACCGAGCTCATGGATAATTTACCAAGAATGGAGCGAGATGTGTTGAGTCCCTCAGTTGATTTCTCACTGATGGCCGTGCAACCAGTGTTACCTGAGGTTGATTTACAAGACTTATTATTGGCTTTTCAAGATGTATTAAAACGTGTTGATCAGTTAAGCCACCACCACATTACCAAAGAAGCATTATCAGTCCGTGAACGAATGGCAACCATTTTGGCGAAGCTTAAAGGAGAAGATAGTCTCTTTTTCTCGCAATTATTTATCCGAAAAGAAGGACGACAAGGCGTCGTCGTCACCTTTTTGGCCATCCTCGAACTCAGCAAAGAGCGACTCATCAGCATCACCCAACCCGAGCCCTTTGCCGCCCTCAGTGTCCAGCTTATCGGCGCAGGAAACGCAAGCCCCTAGCTTAGTCACGAAGCTGCCGACCGCTAAAAAGAAAAAACCGTCACCAGCCGCACCCCCTGCCATAGAGGTGCCGCAAGCCGCCATCGTTGTTGCGCATAGCTGGACACCGTTAGTTGAACGCGCACGCTTACAACGCTATGTACGGAGTTGTCGGACTCGTAACACTACACAAGTGCCTACTAATATTGAGTCAACAACCGTAACAGTCACTGAAGAATCAGCCTTACAAAACCTTGTAGAGAGTAATGTGGAGCTTAAAAAAATTATTGAAGCCATCTTATTTTCTGCTAGCCAAGCCATGACGCCCAAACAACTACAACACGTATTTACTGAGGCCGAACAGCCCGAGCTAGCAGCAATTCAGCACGCACTGGCACAGCTTACAGAAGATTATCAGCAACACGCCTTAGAATTAAAACAAGTGGCGAGTGGCTTTCGTTTTCAAATTAGAGCCGAATGCTCGCCTTGGATTACGCGCTTATTTTTAGAAAAACCGCCCAGATACTCGCGAGCCTTATTAGAAACACTGACTATTATCGCGTATCGTCAACCCGTTACACGTGCCGATATTGAAGATATTCGTGGTGTAGGCGTAAGCTCAAGTATTATTCAAACCCTGATGGAACGTGACTGGATAAAGGTGGTGGGACACAAAGAAGTGCCAGGACGTCCAGCGTTATTAGGCACAACAAAACAATTTTTAGATTATTTTAATTTATTATCTTTAGATCAATTGCCAACATTACAAAGCGTCAATTTATCTTCGGATACCTTACTATCATCAGAAGGTCATGAGTGAAAAACAAACACAATCGCGTTAAACCAGAACATAAAGAACAACCAGAAAAACCCTTAGCCAAAGCACCTAAGCATCGCGCTAAACCCGCAACAGGTTCAGACTTAACCACGCCTGCTGCACTAAACAACGCTTCGCAGCCAGTCACCTCTTCAGCGGCAGAAGGCGAGCGCATTCAAAAAGTGTTAGCCCGAGGTGGCTTAGCGTCACGACGTGAAATTGAACGCTGGATGGCCGAAGGCAAAATTCAAGTCAATGGCGTACAAGTGCTATTAGGCACACGTCTTAAAGCAGGTGATTCCTTACAAATTAATGGGCGATTGGTGCATTGGCATAAATATGCAGAACAGACCACGCGCGTAGTGATTTATAACAAACCCACCGGAGAAATTGTTACCCGTAATGATCCTCAAGGTCGCCCCATTGTGTTTAAGCAAATGCCAGAGCTAAGCAATGGTCGTTGGATAGCCGTGGGACGGTTAGACATCAATACCTCAGGCTTATTAATCCTAACCAACAACGGTGAATTGGCCAATCGCTTAATGCACCCCTCTACACAAATCGAACGAGAATATGCAGTGCGCTTGTTAGGTGAGATTCCTGACAGTACCTTAGAAAAACTAAAGCAAGGCATCATGCTGGAAGATGGTAAAGCACAGTTTAATGAGATTAGATTAGTGGGAGGCGAAGGCGCAAATAAATGGTATTACGTCACCGTAACAGAAGGCAGAAATCGATTAGTTCGTCGCTTATGGGAATCACAAGAAGCGGTAGTGAGTCGTTTAATTAGGGTGCGCTACGGACCCGTAGTCTTGCCTGAAAATTTACGTGCAAAAAATTATTATGAATTAACTGCCAAAGAACTGACCTTACTGTTTGAGTTTGTAGGGTTGGCAGAACCCAAGACCGACTATAAACCCATTAAAAAAACCTTTAGCAGAAAAAAATAAGACTTTTTAACTGAGGTTACGCCCGTTTTTAAATAGCCGCCTCCTCGGCGGCTTATGTTCTTCATGGGTAAGGCGTAACATCAGTTATAACCATTAAATCCCACATAGTTATACGCCCTATTAACAAACAACGTGTTAACCACCCTTAACATACTGTTTGAAAATACGCGCTCTGTTTTTGATGGCGTTTTTTATCACAAGGCTTAATTTATAAATAGCTGACTCATGAACCAACTCATGAGCCCAGTGCAATAGGCTCATAATTGTAGTGTAGAGTTTAGCAAACCAGCTAAACGTAAGTAACGCAGGGCGTACTAAGTTAAATATTCTAGCGATTAATAACGTACCAAGTAGTTTAGCGACAACCTCAAGCGCAATACCTTCCACTACGCCACCATGCGTTAGTAGAAAAAGAGCAATAAGATTAAGTGGCGTGACCAATGCCAACGGAATAAGGAAAACCAATAAGGCTTGTAAAGGCGAGGCGTTGGCAAGTTGTTCGTCAAAACGCTCCAACCTAAGAAGACTAGCCAAACATTGCCCCGCAACAGTGAGTATGTTCCATAGCCATTCTTCAAAAATAACCCCCAGAGCAAGAAGGGTGAGCAATAATTTTTTTAGCATTTATTTTCCTGAATCCTTGGCTCGATAAGTTTTTTGGCGTGCTGCCGATTGATTTCTTTATTAAGCCATGTTTTATGCATAATCTTAAGAAATTTGACCGTTATGAATGCTTACAATCTCGCCAGTAATTCCGCTTTTTTGCTATTAAATTCATCATTAGACAAGATACCCTTGCTGTTTAAGTCCGCCAATTTTTCGATAGTGCCAAAAATATCAACCTCCTGAAAGGCTTGCTGCGGAGTAATGAATGCCTCTTGAGGAACAGGAACCTGCACGGGTATATTATCAATGGAAATAACCGGCAAAGTGTTGACATCAACACACCCATATTGACTGTTAAAAGAAACCGTGCCGCGTGCTGATTGCTGCTGAGCAAAACCTGTTATCTGATGATCCAACGTATCATAAAGTGTGACCCGTCCATTAAGCTGAATCGCCAACCGCCGAATTGTCGCAAAATAAGCGTAACGCATATTATTTTGTGAACCCGTGCTATTGGGAAATTGCAGCCCCGTTGGCCACCAATTCTGGACATTATTAAATACTGGCGAAGTGAATAATGGCGCCGCTGGCATCGTGCCGTTATCCTGTTGTGGTAGCGCTTGGCTAGCTTGAGATTGTGACTGAAAACTGCCTGTTTGAATTAAATCAGGGTGTGTGGCGACTAAATTAGCAAGCTCTTGACATAACTGACTGACACTGTTTTTTAACGCATTATTAAACATATCACCCAACATAATCATACCGCCACGCATCCATTGACCCGAGCCACCCAATTCTGGATGGTTAAACTGAGCCATTGAGCCGTTACCATTAAGGACGGCGTTTAAAAGCGTAAGCACGGCATCAACACTAAACTGGTAGCGCTGAGCAAGATTATTGATGATTTGCTGGCCTTCGGGGGTAAGCTGTCGCATTGAAAGATCCACATATAAGTAACAACATAGGGCATAAACCAGAGTAAGCTCCGATTTAAATAGATAGCCAGTGTAAAGGATGAAGTCTCAAAAATCATGCATAAATTAGACAATGCATTAACTTGCTAGCCATGTACTTAAATAAATACTAATTTTAAGCGACATGGAATAATGCATTGCCGGCCGCTTCGCCAAAGGTGCTGCCGATCCACTCAGCTACCGAATTCATCAATTCACCCTTCAGTGAGTCCAGTAAATCCCGTTCGGCAACATCGGTAACTTGATTGTAGAAGGCAAGCTGCCTGGATTGATAAAATATTGGGCTTTTTACAACAGTTTAATTTGCCGCTCTAATAATCAGGCGCAAAGTCTGGAGCATGTGATTGTATGGCGCTGGTAATATATGCCGCCGCTTCATAAAAAGGTTCACCTGTGGTCATATATTTAATTAACGTTTCAGTATCAAACACTTCATGTTTAAAATCTTTTTGCCAATTAAAATACCCTTGGCAGTTGGCTAAAATAAATAAAAAACGTTCATGTAACGGTAGACATTTTATCGTGTTTTCTACTATTCCCCTCAAATCAGCAACAGCTATTTCATATAAACCATGATCGCCACCGTGATAATTGATAACACCTAAAAATTCCCAAGCATTATTGACCGTTTCGATACATTCGGGTGACTCTTCTTGTTTGAGATGATTCACCACCGTATTAAAAACAGTCTGGTAAATACTGTTATCAGCCACCTCAGAAAATTGACTAATTAATTCAATTAATACGTCAACATGATTCTCATAATCATCTTCTAAATATTCATTCATTATTTTTCCTTTTTTAGGCTCCAAAACCATTGTGGCATTGCTTCAAGCAATTGAGTTCTTTTTAAAATGTCCACTTCGTGAGTAAATTTGACGCAATCACCTTCCAGCACCTTGCAGAGATTTACATAAGAGCGGCCGAGATCAAGCGTCCAAATTTGTGCGCCTTCGGTCAGATAACTGACGTGGCCAGTGTACGGTAATCCTTAAGATTGGCTATCGCCGTCCGTTCCGCACCGAATGGCAGGCAGTTTAAGTTTCAATGGCTTCAATTTGTGGCGTGCGGAGTTTATCGGTATTTTTAATATATTCGATTAAACCTGTAATGGCGCAATCTGGTGAGAGACTGTGAAAGTATTATGAAAACAACACAAAAACAACTTTTTAATTTTGTAAGTCATTGTTTTTATATAATGTGGGAG
>QYQN01000020.1 GCA_007280895.1 Methylococcaceae bacterium | reverse complement strand
CCTGCCGTTTATGCTCGCCGTCACCAATCTCATTCTGCATGATATTGAAGTCCCCGCCATTGAATACACCGACAGTTTGAACCGCGAGTACACAGCAATAAAAGAAGCGGATCGCGTCAATGTGATCTTAGCCAATCCACCGTTTGGCGCATCGGTGTCAAAAGGCATAGAAACCAATTACCCGCAAACTTATCGCACCACTGAAAGCGCAGATTTGTTTTTGCTGTTAATGATTCGTTTGCTAAAACTGGATGGACGCGCGGCAATTGTGTTGCCTGATGGCTCATTGACAGGCGATGGTGTGAAATCTCGTATACGTCAACATTGGTTAGAAAAATGTAATCTGCACACCATCGTGCGCTTGCCAAACTCCGTATTTCAACCGTATGCCAGCGTAGCCACCAATTTGCTATTTTTCACCAAAGGCAAACCGACCCAAGAAATCTGGTATTGGCAACATCAATTGCCAGAAGGCGTAAAAGCCTATTCCAAAACCAAACCAATTCAAAAATCCGAATTTGAAAATCTCAAAGCCTGGTGGCATAACCGCGTAGAAAATGAACAAGCGTGGAAAGTGTCTATCGATGAATTAGAAACCAGCAATTACAACTTAGACGTTAAAAACCCGCACACGCCCGAAGCTGAAGCCAGTTATTCGAGTGCAGAATTATTAACGATGTTGCATGATTCTTTTCAAAACAGCGATGCGTTGTTAAGCCAATTAAAACAAGAATTGGGGCAGAATTAGTTTGAAGGCTTATATTTTTGTGCATACAATAAAGCCATGAAAATTACTTTTGACCCAACAAAAAATGCCGCAAATGGTGTTAAACACGGAATGGAGCTTGCCGATGCCGTTCACATCGACTGGGAAACGTTATTGGCAATTCCTGACACGCGGCAAGATTACGGAGAAGTTCGCATGATTGGTTACGCTTTCATTGCAACGCGACTTCATAACGTTGTTTTTACCGACAGAGAAAGCGAACGTCGAATTATCAGCTTACGCAAAGCCAACAAAAGAGAGGTGGAAAATTATGTCGCTCACTACTAAATCAGGTCGTGTCATCGAAATGCCCAGCGATGAAGAAGACGAAATCATCAACGCGGGGATTGCTTCCGATGCTGATACTTACGAATTATCCGCAGCTGAATTTTTACAATTAAAACGAGTTGGTAGACCACCTGCTGAAATGACAAAAGCTCGCATTACGATTCGCGTCGATAAAGATACGCTCAACATTTTCAAATCACGGGCCGAACAATTAGGCGGCAATTATCAAACGTTGATGAATGAAGCCTTGAAAAAATATGCTCAGGAGTTAGCGCAATGACTATAGCAACTGAAGAACTTGTTGAACTGTTTTTTAGTTTGCCAGAAAGAGAACAACAAACGGTTCTTGATTTCATTGAATTCTTACACATGAAAGTAGAGCGTCAAAAAAATCTAATTGCTACGCCGAAAGAGGAGCAATCGTGAGCGAATGGCAAAAAGTTTTTGATAAAAATATACGCGCTTACATTTCGTTAATTAACGAATTTTTGTTAAAAAATGAATGGCAAAATGTTGAAGTCGGCTCTGTTTTAAAAAAAGATACTCAGAAAATTAAAGATGCAGTATCCCCCTGAGTCAGAATAATAGTCGTCTCGACGATTTTATTAAAGCTTTAGCAGTCATACGTAACTTACAAATAAACTAACGATATCTCGAAATGCCAAGTCTTCTGCTGAGTTTGGGCGTGAAGTTGTCAGTGAAAATAACAATGTCCAGCGAGTGATGTCTTTTTGAATAGCCTGAACTTCCCATGTCTTGGCGTTTAAACATATCTAGGTTGTTGTGGCTGACAGGGCAATCACAGTACACGCCCTCAGGCGATGCTGAAATTATATTTATACAGCCATTTCCACAGTGGTCTGGTTGATAATAGGCGTGTGTTCGAGTGATAGATTGACCACTAATGCCTCTTTAATTGAGTCCACTTATTGAATATTTCCATTTGATAAATTACTTGCACAAAACGTACACATTGATTTACTTAACTCTAACTTATTGAATTTATAGGCAAAGTATTTATGAGATTATTAAATGGAAGTAAATCTCTCCAGCATTGACACTGCCTGGATGCAGTATGCCCTGCGTTTAGCGCAGCGGGCTGAGGACGAAGGTGAGGTGCCGATTGGTGCTGTGCTGATTAAAAATGAGCAGTGTCTTGCGGAAGGTTGGAATCAGTGTATTGATTTACATGATCCCACTGCACATGCTGAAATGGTGGCGTTGCGTGAAGCAGGGCGTGTCCTTGAAAATTATCGCTTACTGGATACCACCTTGTATGTCACCTTAGAGCCATGTGTTATGTGTATGGGGGCACTCATGCACGCAAGGATTAAACGATTGGTTTTTGGTGCCTATGATCCTAAGCGCGGCGCGGTGTGTCATGCCTTGCAGTTATCAGAAGCGCCATTTTTAAATCATAAAGTCACTTGGCAGGGCGGCGTGTTAGAAACAGAGTGTGCACAACGGTTGAAAGCATTTTTTCAGCAGCGTCGTTAGTCGCGTTAATGAATTCTTGCGCTGAGCTAGAATAACGCATCACTAAAACACGATGCTTCAGTATTGTTTTGCTAAATATCAGCAACACCGCCCTTTGAGATTTTCTTTATGGATTGTCAACGCTTATACGCAGGCAGTTTAAAAATACTTGAATCAAACTTGCGCGCCCACGTCTTTAAACTTCTCCATAAAATCGGCAATTTTTTGAAAAACACGTTGTTTTTTGCTTAAGTATTGCGGATTCAGCGGGTTCATTTTAAGCCGCATTGCGGTAATGGTAATTATGGTTTTGCCCTCATCACCCGTTGTAATAACGAGCAAAGACACTGCAATCTAAGCAGCCTACAGCATTGAAGTAAATGCTATTTTCCAGACAAAGACTGTACAAACCGCTACAGCTGCTTGTTTTCTATTTCTTGAAACAAGGCGCGGAATTCGTCTGTTAATTTGTGGCTTGGCAGGTAGTGGACTAAGGGTTTAGAAAGGCTGTGTGATTCTCGTACTTTAACGGAAGGTGAAATCATTGAGCTAAGCACGGGCAGTCCTTCGGCGATAAGTTCTTCGACCAATTGTTTAGGTAAATTAGCTTGTTTTTGGTATTGATTAACGATAATGCCTTCAACTTCAAGTTGTTGGTTATGATCTGCTTTTACTTCAGTAACAGCGTGCATTAAAGTGTATAAGGCTTCTCTGGCAAAGGTGTCGCAGTCAAAGGGAATTAAACAGCGTTGAGCAGCAATTAAGGCAGATTGACTGTAGAAATTTAAAATGGGCGGGGTGTCTATGTAAATTCTTTCAAAGCCTTGCAGTTTTTCTAAGGCTTCTTTTAATTTAAAAATTTTAAATCGTGATTCTAAGCGACCTTGCAAGGGTTCTAGTTCTGGATGAGAAGGTAGTACATATAAATTAGGATAGGGCGATTCGTGAATTAAGTTGTCAAGTCCTGAGCCAGCTTGATTGCCGCCAAACAAATTTAAACTTAAGCAGTCTTTAAAATAATGAGCGATGGTCTGGTCGCTATCCATCACTTTTTTACCAAGCAGATAATGCGTAGAGTTACCTTGAATATCTAAATCAATGACTAATGTTTTTTTGCCTTCGGTGGCGCTGATTGCCGCTAAATTACACGTTATGGTAGATTTTCCTACGCCGCCTTTTTGATTAAATATGACTCTACGCATGAGTATAGTTCCTTGTTGTTTTTAGTAATTTGAGATAGTGAGTTGAGCAAATGTTTTTTAACAATAGTCACAACAGCTTTAATTTTGGCTAAAGCTGTTGTGACGAAAAGTAGCTTACATACGTACAAACGTATGGGCATGGCATTGTGGACATTCTGGGATTTCGCTAGGGGTTTTAAAGGCGATTTCTTTACCACAAACATCACAAATAAATGTGCCAGGACCAGTAATTTCGCCTGATTGATAGCTATGTTTTTGTGCTATCTGACCTAAACGAGCTAATTCAAGACGTGTTTTGTCAGCAATGCTTAAAAAAGCATCTAAAGCAAAGTTTTCGATTAATTCAATATCAAATTTAAACCAATCAGCCAAACTGTTGTGGTCAGTTTGCTCGGGTAGGTTGTGTGCGGCATGTTCGATATCGCGTTGTACAGAAGCGGAGACGTGTTGAATTTCTTCATGATTTAACTGACCTTGTTGAGCGATTTTATCTTTTCCTACGGCTAGCGCATCGGCAAAAGAATGCAGCGTATCGTCCATCGCTTCGTAAATATGCGCCATTAGGTCAATGTATGCATCGATAAGTTTATTTTTATTCATGGTATTACTCCCAAAATTGACGCTTTAGATTTATGCAACTGTACGGTATTCTAACGCTTTTGATTGCTAAAAGACGAGAAGGATGCAAGAAAATTATCAACCGCTCAGTATCGAGCAAGAGGTTCAACAGGCTTGGCAAGAATCTGGTGCGTTTGCATCACCCGAAAATTCGCCTGCTCCCAAATTTTATTGTCTGTCTATGTTTCCTTATCCAAGCGGTAAGCTGCACATGGGGCATGTCCGTAATTACACTATTGGCGATGTCATTAGTCGTTATCAGCGTATGTTAGGAAAAAATGTAATGCAGCCCATGGGCTGGGATGCGTTTGGCTTGCCTGCTGAAAATGCGGCGATGCAGCACGGCGTTCATCCCGCTGAGTGGACGTATAGCAATATTGAGTATATGCGTGAGCAATTAAAACGCTTAGGTTTTGGTTATGATTGGGATAGAGAAATTGCCACCTGTGACCCTAATTATTATCGTTGGGAACAATGGTTTTTTCTCAAGTTATTAGCCAAAGGTTTAGTTTACAAAAAAACCGCCCCTGTTAATTGGTGTCCCAATGATCTTACGGTATTAGCCAACGAACAAGTTATCGACGGTTGCTGTTGGCGTTGCGATACGCAAGTGGAGCGTAAGGAAATTTCGCAATGGTTTTTAAAAATCACTGCCTATGCAGAGGAGTTACTTGCCGATTTAAGCCTTTTAGACGGCTGGCCTGAGCAGGTAAAAACCATGCAGGCTAATTGGATTGGTCGCTCCGAAGGTGTGGACATAGCATTTGCTGTGCTTAATCGTGAAGAGTTAGTGCACATCTATACTACTCGCCCAGATACCTTAATGGGGGTCACTTATTTGGCGATTGCTGCCGAGCATCCTTTGGCCTTAGCGGCAGCTCAATGTAATACCGCTATTGCTGATTTTATTCAGGCCTGCAAAGTCATGGAAACCTCAGAAGCCGCCATGGAAACCATGGAAAAGCGAGGCATTGCCTCAGGATTAATGGCCTTGCATCCACTTACTGGCGAAGCGGTACCTATTTGGATTGCCAATTTTGTTTTAATGAATTATGGCACAGGTGCCGTGATGTCAGTGCCTGCCCACGATCAGCGTGACTTTGAATTTGCTAAAAAATATGGCATTGCGATAAAACACGTTATTTTTGCTGCTGAGGCTAATAAGGCGGAACAGACGTTAAACTCAGACCAAGCCGATGACGGTGAACACGCGTTTACTGCCAAAGGGGTGTTGCGAAACTCTGGTCAATTTACGGGATTAAGCTCGGAACAAGCCTTTGTTGCTATTGCAGAAACCTTAGAACAAACGGGGCAAGGTCAGCGTAAAATAAACTTTCGTTTACGTGATTGGGGGGTCTCACGACAACGGTATTGGGGCACACCCATACCTATTATTTATTGCGAGGACTGCGGCACAGTGCCCGTACCAGAGCATGACTTACCCGTGCAATTACCTAAAGACGTGGTGTTAGATGGTTCGCAGTCGCCGTTAGTGGCACATCCTACGTTTTCTAAAACAAGCTGTCCACAGTGTGGTAAAGCCGCGCAACGCGAGACCGACACCTTTGACACGTTCATGGAATCATCGTGGTATTTTGCGCGGTTTGCCTGCCATGATGCACCGCAGATGCTCGATGCACGTGTTAATGAATGGTTGCCGGTGGATTATTACATTGGCGGTATTGAACATGCGATTTTACATTTACTCTATTCGCGTTTTTATACTAAATTATTGCGTGATGAAGGGTTACTGGTTGCCGATGAGCCCTTTAAGAAATTATTGACGCAAGGCATGGTATTAAAAGATGGCAGTAAAATGTCAAAATCTAAAGGTAATACAGTTGATCCTCAAGGCTTAATTGACCAATACGGAGCCGATACCGTACGCTTATTTATGATGTTTGCCGCACCGCCAGAGCAATCTTTAGAATGGTCTGACAGTGGCGTAGAAGGTGCGCATCGCTTTCTAAAACGCTTATGGCGCCAAGTGTATCTGCATGTGCAAGTAACGGTAGCTAACCCTGTATTAAATAAAGCAACGTTAACGCCAGAACAAGCGGCAGTACGCAGACAATTGCATCAGACGATTCAAAAAGTAAGTCATGATATGGGTGTTAGAACCATTTTTAATACCGCTATTGCCGCCAATATGGAATTAATCAACACCTTAAGTAAGTTTGACGATGAATCCGATAATGCTTATGCCGTGCGTCAAGAGGTGCTTGAGGCCATTGTGTTAATGCTGACACCCATGGTGCCGCATATTTGTCAACAACTGTGGCTGGAATTGGGTCATGCTGAAGCGTCCACAACGCTGCGTTGGCCAACCGTCGATGACACAGCATTACTTCAAGATAGCCTTGAGTTAATGGTGCAAATTAATGGCAAATTGCGTAGTAAAATTAGTGTTGCGGCAACCGCTACACAAGAAGAAATTCAGGCACTTGCCTTGGCTGATGAACAAGTGATACGTTTTATCGATCAGCAAGTGGTGAAAAAAATCATTGTGGTACCCAAAAAACTGGTCAACATTGTTGTTTAATTAAAAGGGGGTTACTGTGCTTAATAGGGGGATAAAAACAGGGCTGCTTAGTCTGGGAATTGCAGCATTAATATGCGTAAGTGGCTGTGGTTATCATTTACGTGGTGCGCAAGATTTTCCCCAAGCATTGCAACATACCTACGTCATGGGTGCATCGCTGACCTTGCAACAGCAGTTTAGGAAGGCGTTGCGGAATGCGGACGGCCAATTAACGGCCGCTCCTGAAGAGGCGAGGGTAATTATCAATATTTTAGATGAGCAAGTCAGTCAGCAGGTTTTATCGTTAAGTGCTCGTGGACGCTCGAATGAATTAGAGCTTTTTTATCGTGTAGAGTACGAGGTATTGGCCGCAGATAAGCAGGTATTAATGCCTCGCCAACGCTTAGAAGTGAAGCGAGAATATTATAATAATCAGCAAGATATTATTGCAAAAGCCAATGAAGAAGCGGTTATTCGTGAAGAAATGCGACACAGTGCAGTGCGCTTAATCATTGATCGTGCCCGTATTGTTTTGGCAACCCACCCTAACGACTATGCACATTAAACCAGACCAATTGGCGGCGGTGTTACAAAAAAAACTAGCACCGATTTATTTCATCAGTGGTGATGAGCCTTTACAACGTGAAGAAGCAGCTGATGCGGTAAGAAAAGCGGCGCGTCTTGCGGGCTATTTACAACGTGAAGTGCTCACTGTCAGCATGAAAGGGTTTTCTTGGCAAAGCTTACAAGTCGCTGCCGATTCCTTATCTATTTTTGCAGATAATAAAGTCATTGATCTTAGATTAGCTCAGCCTACTGTTGGCAACGAGGGCGCGAAAGCACTGCTTGCTTATTGTCAATCAGCACCGCCTGACACGCTGTTATTGCTCACGTCGCCAAAATTACCTAAAGAATCTTTAAAAACTCGCTGGGTGCAGGCGCTTGATAAAGCCGGTGTATTAGTGCAAGTGTGGCCCTTGGAGGGACAAGATTTTGTGTCGTGGCTCCAAGGTCGACTGCGCCAACGTGGCTTAACAACGGATCAAGAAGGCTTAGGAATCTTGGTGTCCAGAGTGGAAGGTAATCTGTTAGCTGCGGCGCAAGAAATTGAAAAACTGTATGTGTTATATGGTGAAGGACGTTTGTCAGCACCACAAATTATCGCCGCTGTGGTGGACAGTTCGCGTTACGATGTCTTTAAATTAATGGACTGCGTGTTGGCAGCAGAAGTCAATCGTATCGTTAAAATTTGGCATGCGTTGCAAGCAGAAGGCGTGGCGGCAACGATTGTGTTGTGGGCAATAACCCGAGACGCACGGTTATTAATCAAAATTAAAAGGGCGACTGCGTCAGGTCAGTCGTTGGATGCAGTGTATCAAGCCAATCAAGTTTGGGGGGCACGTAAACTCGTGATCAGTACGGCACATAAACGCTTATCCCTAGCTGTATTACATCAGGTGTTAGTGTTGGCTGCCAAAGCAGATCGACAGATTAAGGGACAGCAGTTTGGTGATTGTTGGGAAACGATGTTGTCCTTATGTTTACTGTTAGCCTCGATTCCTACTTTAGGACGGTTACCAGCATGAAGCACTGCGTCCTGCTGCTGCGCTAAGTGTTAAGCTAATTATGGCGCGTGCAAAGCAAATTATCAGTCGTTTTTTGTTGCTATACATCATCCTTGTTGCCACAGCACTCTTGGCATTGACGGCAAGAATGGTGCACCAAGAAGTTCACACTTCAACATATCAAGCACGTTATTTAAGTCAAATCAGTCAACAATTAAGTTTTAAATTACTGCCTGGCGCAAGTGATGCAGTGCGTTATCCAGACGCTGGCCCGTATGACAAACGTTTGGGGTATATCTATTTGCCAGAGATGATTAAGCGCCTTTACGCGGAAGGCTTTCAGGTTGACAAGCAGGCAGAATTTTCAGAAAAAATGCTGGAGCTGAAAGACGACTTTGGTATTTTCCCTGTGTATCATGAAAAATTTCAGGCTGGCTTATCACTGTTTGATCGCCATAATCAACTTATGTTTAACGCTCGTTATCCTGAGCATGGCTATGCTAGCTTTCAAGCGATTCCCCCAGTTATCCTTAATACGCTGTTATTTATTGAAAATAGAGAATTATTAACAACCACTTCGCCAACTGTTAATCCCGCCATTGAATGGGATAGATTAGGGTTTGCAGGATTATCCGCGCTGCTTCATAAACTAGGCGGTGAAATACATGTGTCTGGAGGCAGTACCTTAGCCACGCAAATAGAAAAATATCGCCATTCACCCAGTGGTTACACGCATTCAATGGGTGATAAGCTTCAACAAATGAGTACAGCATCTTTACGTGCTTATCTGCACGGCCCAAACACCCTCGCGATGCGTCAGGAAATTGCCCTGTCGTACTTAAACACCATGCCGTTATCGGCAACGCCACAATTTGGCGAAGTGCATGGCTTAGGCGATGGCTTATCGGCTTGGTTTGCTGCTGATTTTTCAGCCATTAATCGTTTATTAATGCCGTCGGCGTTGCTGACTAATACCATTACTCAGCAACAAGCTTTGGCGTATCGTCAGACCTTAAGTTTATTGTTATCGCAACGTCGTCCTTCTTATTTATTGGGGCGAGGTTTTACGTCTTTGCAAAAATTAACCGATGCTTATTTGCGTTTATTAGCAGATCAGGGCGTTATTTCACGTGCCTTAGCTGACGCTGCCTTGCAAGAGCAAGTCAAAGTGTTGCCAAAAGCTTCGGCGTTGGTCGCAGATAAAGTGGCGTTAAATAAAACCCCCTTAGTAATGCGTTCAAGGCTAGCTAATTTGCTAAATATTCGTTCCAATTACGAACTAGACCGTTTGGATTTAACCGTAAAAAGCACCCTAGATAATGCCGTTCAGCAAGCCGTTATGGATGCTTTGAAAAAGTTAAGTCAAGCCGACCAAGTTAACGCGGCAGGCTTAGTAGGTTCGCATTTATTAACGAATGTACAACATTTAGATGCTGTTACGTATAGTTTGATGTTGTATGAACGCACTCCTGTGGGAAATTTATTACGTGTGCAAACTGATAATTATGAGCAAGCCTTGGACATCAATGAGGGCATTCGTTTAGATTTAGGGTCAACGTCAAAATTACGCACTTTAGTGCATTATTTAGAATTGATTGCTGATATTTATAAACAATATCATGATTATACGCAAAAAGACTTAGCACAATTAGCCTTACATCCGCGTGATCATTTATCGCTATGGGTGGTTGAGCAGCTCCAAACTCACCCCACGATTAACTTAGCCAATCTGTTAACTTTAGCCATCGATAAAACCTATTCAGCCAGTCCAGGAGAAAGTTTTTTTACCGGTGGTGGGTTACATAGTTTTGCCAATTTTAATAAAGCCGATAATTACAAAGTGTTATCCGTGCGTCATGCGCTACGTGATTCAGTTAATTTGGTGTTTATTCGTTTGATGCGTGATGTAGTTTATCATCATCTATACAAACCAGAAGGCATTGCGCGTTGGCTTGAAAGCCCAGATGATCCGCGTCGTGAAGAGTATTTAGCACGATTTGCTGACCGTGAAGGAAGTGTTTATTTACGCAAGTTTTTTGCAAAATATCATGGCATGACTACTGAACAAGCTTTGTCATCATTAACTCAGCGCGTTTACGCTAACCCTGCTCGTTTAACGATGCTGTATCGAGCAATTTATCCAAACCATGATGAAACGGCACTGGCTGATTATTTAAAAGCGCATGTGGAAACGCCGTTGTGGGAGGGTGAAAAAATCTCTACCTTGTTTAACAAATATTCGATCAATCATTTTGATTTACAAGATCAAGGTTATCTTACAAAACTTCATCCCTTGGAATTATGGTTAGTCAATTATTTAGCCACGCACCCGTCTGCCAGTCAGAACGAGGTGTTAGAGGCGGGACAACAGGCTAGACAACAGGTTTATCGCTGGTTAACTAAAAGTCGTAAACATCATGCTCAACAACAACGTATTATGGTTTTGTTGGAAATGGAGGCTTTTTGGAAAATTCATGAAGCTTGGCAGCGTGTAGGCTATCCTTTTGAAGCCTTAACACCTTCTTATGCCACATCAATTGGTGCCTCTGGTGACAGACCTGCCGCCTTAGCCGAGTTAGTGGGCATTCTGCTTAATAACGGCGTTAGCTTGCCCTCAGTCCGCTTTGAAAGCTTACATTTTGCTAAAGATACGCCTTATGAAACTCAGTTGAGTAAACAGCTTGAAACAGGCGAGCAGATTTTTCCTGCCGAAGTGGCGCACGTAGCGAGGGAGGCGTTAATCGGTGTGGTGGCAGGGGGAACGGCTTCAAGATTACAGGGCGTGTATAAAGATGCGCAAGGTAAGCTCCTTGAAGTGGGGGGTAAAACGGGCACAGGTGATCATCGGAAAGAAATATGGGGTGCCGGAGGACGTTTATTGTCAGCAAAATCTGTCAGTCGAGCCGCAGTCTTTACGTTTTTTCTGGGTGAACGTTTTTATGGGGTAATGACGGCGTATGTTGAAGGTGAACAAGCAGGTGAGTATGAATTTACTAGCTCCTTACCGGTACAAATTGTTAAATATTTACAGCCAGTTATTTCGCGCTTATGGTTGCCAACAACTGAGCCTAGCACAGCAGCTAATGGTGTAACAAAGCCCGTGCCTGTAACACCACCTATATTACCTGCCAAGCTTACGCCAAGACACTCCACGCAAGAGGTTTATCAACGTTTATTAAACACTATTGTTAAAAAAACGGTAGCCTCGGCACCCGCTGAGGCTATCGCCAAGCCTAAAAATACCTCTCGACAGGCGTTTGAAAAAACCAGCGAGCGTGCTAACTCAACACCAATAATACTGGCTCCAGCAAACAGTCCACAGCATAAAACAAAAAGCGAAAGTGCCGTAAGTGATCAAATCAATAAAACATCTGAGCCATTGGTGACGCGTGCGCCTGTAATCAATGCAAGCAAAACGCCAGTTGTAGTGAGCACTAAAAAGCCTGAGCTGAAGCCAATAAGTAGTCTTCGAACAACCGTGAAGCCTGCCGCTCAGAGCGCTAAAATAACCGTAGGGCGTAGCGTGGTGGCTAAAAAAGTAGAGCCAGTGATACGTCTAGTGCCGGTTGCTGCAAAGCCTTATGATAACAAGCCTCAAGTGTTGCCTAGACATACCCTAGTCACGGCAGTTCCAACGCGTAGTAAGGTGCTGACTAGCAAAGTTGAGCCAGTAACAAACGCTCCCGTAAGCGTATCAGGGCAGAAAAAAAAGCCCCCTACCTTAACACCCAACGCATTAGCTAATACACTGAAACCTACGCGACTTAGTGCTCAAGGCGAGGTCAAAAAAACGCCCAAGCCCGTTAGAGAATGACATGCAAGCACACGTTAACAAAACTTTAGCTTTTTTATCCCAGGGCTAAAGCCGTTGAACCGGGAAAATTGTCAATCTAGTTGTCGCCCCTCGACAGTTAACACTTATGCTACTTTTCTTACGTGACTAGCTCTATCTTTGGCATCAGCTGGTTGAGCCACTCTCATTCCATGTTAAGTTGTACGACTTTCGCTTACAACTGGTCTGGGTCGCTTTGCGCCGCTACTCAGCTAACAACACTTCACTTAGCTTGCTATTAAACTTACTCGGGCAAATTTTCGTTTCCCCACTTGATAAACATGCTGACTACCTACGCGTAGCATTATCTTTGGATCAGTTACTTTTTCACCATCTATCTTAACCGCACCTTGATTAATCATGCGCATGGCTTCTGAGGTACTGGCCGTTAACCCTGCTTCTTTTAAAATTGCCGTAATACTGTAGGTGTCACCCTCAATAGCAACACTTATTTCTTCTATATCCAGAGGCATTGCGCCGCGTTGAAAACGTGCTTCAAAGCTTTCTAAGGCCTGAATTGCTGCGGCTTCATTATGAAATCTGGTAATAATTTCTTGAGCTAACTGCACTTTGTACTGCCTTGGATTTTCACCTGCCTGGCAGTTTTGCTCCCATTGCTTAACTTCCGCTAAAGAACGGAAACTTAACAATTCAAAATAACGCCACATTAATTGATCGGAAATAGACATAATTTTACCGAACATCTCCTCTGCACTGTCTGCGATACCGATGTAATTATTAAGTGATTTAGACATTTTTTGTACGCCATCCAAGCCTTCTAAAATAGGCATGGTGATCACTACTTGTGGCTTTTGCCCATACACTTCTTGCAATTGACGCCCCACTAATAAATTAAATTTTTGATCCGTACCACCTAATTCAATATCTGCGTGCATGGCCACGGAATCGTAACCCTGTATTAACGGGTATAAAAACTCATGAATGGCTATCGCTTGGCCACTTTTAAACCGTTTACTAAAATCATCACGTTCCAGCATTCTTGCCACGGTATGTTTTGCCGCTAATTGTATTAAATCAGCCGGTGTCATGGCGTTCATCCAGGTGGAATTAAACATCACTTCGGTTTTATCGGGATCAAGTATTTTAAACACCTGTTGTTGGTAGGTGAGTGCATTAGCAACAACATCGTCTCTTGTTAAGGGCTTACGCGTAACATTTTTGCCGGTAGGATCGCCTATCATGCCCGTAAAGTCGCCAATTAAAAAAAGCACTTTATGACCTAAATCTTGGAAAGTTTTTAATTTATTAATTAAAACGGTATGACCTAAATGTAAATCAGGTGCGGTGGGATCAAAGCCTGCCTTGATGCGCAAAGGGCGACCCTCGGCAAGTTTTTTTATTAATTCATGCTCAACTAAAACCTCGTCGACGCCTCTTAAAATATTTTGTAATTCATCCTGTTGCAAAATTCTTCTCCACATTGTTGAGTAAATAATCTCATTATAGAATGATTAAATTCATCCCTTGAACACTTTTTCTATGTTTCACTGGCTCACCACAAACGGTTTAAGCACCATGAACAATTTAAGGACACTCCAAACAATGTACGTGTGCAGTAAAATACCTGTGCTGATTAAATAGACAACACGGCTAAGTAACGTTGATAATATTAACGACTGGGCAGCTACGTCGTGCTGCTCAGCGCTACGTTAACGCTGAAACGCTAAGCGATTATTATCATTATGTTACCCTGAGAAACTGCACTTGAGGACATCATTGCATCCTGCCTTACTGGCGTTAGAAACGCATTTTTCACCCTCGATATTAAGCCAAATTACACACGAATTCCTTACTCAACACCGTGTAGAACTATGGTTAAAACGCGATGATTGCCTGCATCCCATTATTTCTGGCAATAAATGGCGCAAACTTAAATATCACCTTAATCATGCGTTGTCTGTCAAGGCGACAACGTTGGTTAGTATGGGCGGCGCGTATTCCAATCATTTGCATGCGTTGGCGTATCTTGGGCAGCATTTACATCTCAAGACCGTCGCTTATATTCGCGGTGAACAGCCGGCACGGCTTACGCCTACCTTACGTGATGCACTTGCCTGGGGCATGACCTTACAGTTTATCTCGCGCACTGATTTTCGCTTATTGCGTTACGCCACCCCAACTGAGTTGTTCAGGCCTTTACAGGCGACTGATTATTGGCTTCCAGAAGGGGGCGCGCACCCCCGTGCACTGCTAGGCGTCAACGAATTGGTCACTGAAATCACAGAAGATTTTGATGTTCTATGCGTGCCTTGTGGGACAGGAACGACGCTAGCAGGGTTACTTCCAACAGTGCCTGCTCACTGCCAAGTGCTTGGTTTTGCGGCGGTGCGTCATGGACAATTTTTAACACGCGACATTACTACGTTACTGCCACGCACATACCCTAATTGGTCAGTCAACACAGCGTATGATTTTGGTGGCTTTGCCAAAACATCGCCTACATTACTTCACTTTATCGCTGCCTTTGAACGCCAACACGCAATTCCACTGGAACCTGTTTATACTGGCAAAATGCTGTATGGTTTATTTGATCTTATTCGCCAAGGGTACTTTGCTCCTGGCACTAAAATCATTGCCTTACACACTGGTGGACTACAAGGTAACCGTGGCTTTACGAGGGATTAAACACACTGATGAAAAGACGCTTAGAAGCTGAATTAATGACTGATGCAGCACAAGTAAAAGCTTATGCTGAGGCTGATTTTTCCATACCAAATCAATACTTTATAGAATGTTTAAGTAGATTTATTGATGACCCTGCGTTTTGTGGTCATGCCTTAGATTTAGGCTGCGGCCCTGGTGATATTAGCCTTCGCTTTGTGCAACACTTTACACAGGCGTATGTGGATGCACTTGATGCGTCTAAGCCTATGCTTGACTATGCAAAAGCAGCCTGTCCGCCTGCTCTGGCTAGGCGTTGTCAGTTTTTAGCAGGCTATATTCCCACCGTTGTCCTACCGAGAAATCACTACGAGGTTATTTTTAGCAACAGTTTATTACATCATTTGCCTGATCCACACAGCCTCTGGCAAACTATTAAACATGTTTCGCACTCCGGCACACGCGTGGTAATTATGGATTTAATGCGCCCAGAAAGTGCACAGCACGCACAAGACATTGTTAATACCTATGCTAAAAATGAACCTGCACTCTTACAACATGACTTTTATTACTCGCTGCTGGCAGCGTTTAATATTAATGAAATCACAGACCAATTACACTATCAGCAACTGCCTTTTACTTGTCAGGCAAGCACTGATAGACATCTTCTTATTACCGGCGTCATGCCATAAACTTTTATTTTTAGGCTTACCATGGACATTACTTCGATAGAAAAAAAATTCGACTTACACACCTCGCCCGACCTTATTATTAACCGTGATTTGAGTTTATTAGAATTTAATAAACGCGTCCTTGCACAAGCAAAAAATGAAGCCATTCCAGTCCTTGAACGGCTAAATTATTTGTGTATTTCGTGCTCTAACTTAGATGAGTTTTTTGAAGTTCGCGTGGCGAGTATTATTGAAATGGCGATTATCGATCCCAACACGCTAAGTCCAGATGGCACAACACCTTCCGAACAGCTTAATAAAATTTCTGCACATGCGCATCGCTTGGTTGCCGATCAATATCAAGTATTAAATGACCTGCTTATCCCTAAACTTGCGGAAGAAAATATTCGTTTCATTCGTCGTAAAGATTGGAATGAATCCCAACACAAATGGCTGGAAAATTATTTTAACGAGGAATTACTGCCCATTTTAACGCCCGTAGGCTTAGACTCAGCGCATCCTTTTCCACGAATTTTAAACAAAAGTTTAAATTTTATTATCTCCTTAACAGGCAAAGATGCCTTTGGGCGTAACAGTGGTCGTGCCGTATTACAAGCACCGCGTTCCTTGCCAAGAGTGATTCAATTACCTGTAGATGAAACACAAAGTGGACCCCATGATTTTGTCTTTTTATCGTCAATTATTCATGAATTTGTTGATGACTTATTTCATGGCATGACGGTAAAGGGCTGTTATCAATTTAGAGTGACACGAAATAGTGATTTTTTTGTTGATGATGATGCAATTGATGATCTATTACTGGCGGTGCAAGGTGAGTTAGCGATGCGTAATTATGGCAACGAGGTACGCCTTGAAGTCGATGCAAAATGCTCTGAAGATACTGTGGCGTTTTTACTGGCGCGTTTTAACTTAACGGAAGACCGTTTATTTTTAGTCAATGGGCCTGTTAATCTTAATCGCATACAAGAAATCAATGCGCTTGTTGATCGCCCTGAACTAAAGTTTCCTCCCTTTAAACCATCGGTACCCACGCAATTAAGTCGGGATAAAGATATTTTTGCCGCCATTAGACGTCAGGATATTTTATTGCATCATCCGTTTGAGTCCTTTAGCCCCGTGGTTGATTTTTTACGCCAAGCCGCCGAAGCCCCTGATGTGCTTGCGATTAAACAAACGCTGTATCGAACTGGCGTTGATTCACCCATTGTTGCCGCCTTAATTAAAGCAGCTAAAGCAGGTAAAGTCGTGACGGTCGTGATTGAATTACGCGCCCGTTTTGATGAGAAAGCCAATATCGACCTTGCCGCTAAATTGCAAGAAGCGGCTGTGCATGTGGTATATGGCGTGGTGGGCTATAAAACCCATGCCAAAATGTGTTTAGTGCTGCGTCGCGAAGGTAAAGAATTACGTAATTATGTGCATCTGGGTACAGGTAATTATCATCCCAAAACAGCCCGCTTTTATACTGACTACGGTTTATTTTCCTGTGATAAAGAACTAGGTGAAGATGTGCGTAGAGTTTTTGCACAGCTCACCAGCCTTGGCAAAGTGACTAAATTAAATAAATTATTACAATCACCTTTTTCTTTACATAAAGGCTTAATGGATAAAATTGATCGGGAGATACAGCATGCTCAAAATGGTCGACCCGCTAAAATTATTATCCAAGTCAATGCCGTGGTGGAAGAACAGATTATCGCTGCGCTGTATCGTGCCTCACAAGCAGGCGTTATCATTAAGTTATTAGTGCGTGGAATTTGTTGCTTACGCCCTGGTATTTCTGGCATTTCCGACAACATTGAAGTGCGTGCGGTGATTGGTCGATTTTTAGAACATGCGCGCATCTATACCTTTGCCAATAACGGCAATCAAGAAGTGTTTGCCTCAAGTGCTGATTTAATGAATCGTAATATGTTTAAACGCGTGGAAGTATGCTTTCCTATTGAAAACAAAAAATTAGCCACGCGCATTTTGGATGATCTTAATTTATATTTTCACGATAACTCTCAAGTCTGGGTGATGCAATCTGACGGGACTTATCAACGCCCACCTAAGACTGACAATGAACCTTTTATTCAAGCACAAACTCAGTTACTTCAAGAGCTTGCCCAGCCATGAATGAACCTAGCACCACCTGTTTACAATTGGGAGCGCCAGTTCTACGCCACCACGCGCTACTTGTTGATAATGTGGCTGAAGAAACCGTTCAAGCGACCGTTGCGCTCATGCAAGCGGTACTTTCGGCTAGCCAAGGTGTGGGCATAGCTGCACCCCAAATAAATGTATCAAAACAAATTATTATTGTTGCTTCGCGCCCAAATCAACGCTATCCAAACGCACCGTTAATGAAACCTACGGTCATGTTTAATCCTACGTTTGAGACGGTTAATGCTGAGCTAGAAAAAGACTGGGAGGGGTGTTTAAGCGTGCCGTCAATTCGTGCCTTAGTACCACGCTTTAAAACCATTCAGGCACGTTATATTAATGTGTTAGGTGACACTGAACAGATGCAATTAGAAGGCTTTGTAGCGCGTATTTTTCAGCACGAATGTGATCATTTACAAGGCAAGGTATTTTTAGATCGGGTAGATGCTACAGTAGATATTATTGCAGAGTCTGAATATTTTAAATTATTTAACTGACGCTAAGCATGCTGCGCCTGGCTTTGTTGAACATAAGTCACTACACCAATTTTGTAAGTAAGCGACTAGCGCTACCGCCTATCCTTAATTTTCATCCTGTGATTTAGCATCTACCGACGCAACAGCAAACGGCAGTAACTCATCAATACGACTATTAGGCCAGGTTGGTAGTTTTTCTAAGGTATCTTTCAGCCATT
>QYQN01000085.1 GCA_007280895.1 Methylococcaceae bacterium | reverse complement strand
CCAACGTAAGGAATTGGTGAAGCAACAACGATAACAGTACCGCTAAATTGTAAAACTGTATCGCCTATTTTTACTCTGTAATGTGGTGCAAAGCGAAATTGCTCATCCATATTTCTAAATGGTTCAGGAATTTGTAAAACAGGCAACCCTTCCAATTCGCTAGTAAATAAGCTATTTAATATACCCGCAATCATTCCTACCGCTATTTCAGGTGGCATCAAAGGATCAAATCGTATCTCGCAAAGAGAATCGACAATTGAACATTTTTCAAGGCGTTTTGGTATTTCCATTTTTATTTTTTACGTTTTTGGTTATGTCTTTGCTGAATTCTATCACTCGGTACGTTATCGGTTATCATCTTTTCGAGTAAAGTTTTTGCCGCAACACATTCACCAACACAGGACGGTAAGCCCGTAAAAACCCGTCATCATCGGGTCTTATAAGCCATTCGTTTATTAACGGATAGGAAATTCAACCGCCTCAACCGAAGTATCCCACCTTAAGCGATCCCGCTTAACGCCTCGTCAAGTATAGTTTGAAGTTGTTCACTCAGCTCTTTAGCAATAAAAAGACCCGGTTGTGGGGGGATAATCCATTTATTGCTTTGCCACTCACCCATCACTCTAAAGGTAAGGTATGCGCTGCTTTTACCCTGTCCTGCACTGGTGTTAAAACGCTTCATGCCCGCATAAATATCAGTCGTGTGGTGCGTTTTTAACTTAGGTGCAAGCCCTGCGGGTAAGCTTGTTCCCCACTGATACTGACGCTGTGCTAGCTGCGCTCCAGAGCCTGATAACCGTGTTCCCATTCCCGTTACATGGCTTAACGACAGTGCCTTGGCGTGTAAATAAATAGGCTTAGGCATGGCTTGCGCAAGTGCAGTATTACCGCTTGTGTTATGCCGAAAAGGGATAAGTAAATACCGTTGACCTGCGTGCGGCCCACTTTTTGCTACACGAGTACGCTGCGAGGTGTGCAGGTTTTTTTTAAGATCGCGTGCAGGTCTACCCGTTTCAATTTCTTTAGCAAAGCGATAATCTGAAAATAACTCAGCTTTAAAGTCGCTTAGCTTAGTCATGTTAATCGAGGCGCTGTACTCAGCCTTGTCGTAAGGGGAAAGTTTAGCTTTTTGAATGCTATTTATCCATGAGGCCATACCCTGCATGGCTGTTTGTGAAATAGCGTCACTAATCTGCTGACGCACAGCTTGCGTAATATCGTTTATGTTTAGCTCAACACGTACACTTAACATAAGGGCTTAGCCTTTTTATATGCCTAGTGCAAAAATAAACGGTTTATATCTATTGTCATAGAGGTTATCAGCACCTGCCATGACTTGTAGCATCAGCGTTACCTTGCTGGCATCATGGCTTATAACCTGATAAATAGCATTATTGTCATTTAGAAAGCTTGAATTAGTGGTGACTTCTATGTTATAGGTGCTGACCTGTACGCCAAAACACTGGGCAAATGCAGTCGGGAAGCTAACGACAAAGGCATCTTCTTTTACCCCATCAGTGCTGTTTGGGCCGTAACACCATTGTAATAACAAGCCACCTGGTAACCGTTGGTAACCGTTTTCCGTTAGTTTGTTACCGTTTGTTATAATATCAAGCGTCTTTTCTTTTAAAAAATTTACCCTGTGCATAAGTTGGGTGGCTTGTCTATTAGCGTTATAGGCTGATACAAGATCATCCTCTTGTATTTTGTAAATACCTGAATCCCAGCTTGCTTTTTCACTGCCGTCCTCAATAAATGTTGTCTCTGCCATGCGTAATTACCTCGTTTAATTTTTAAAAAACAATTGTCCACGTGCCAATAAATTCTATACTGTTTGTTTTACTTAAGGGCTGTTGCCTAATTTTTCTGGCAAAGAGCGTGCCGTTACCTGTTAATAACCCAAATTCATTGATTGGTTTTCCATTAGCTTCATTCTTATCTAACGTAAAGTCAAACCTGACAATAGTGCCGCGTATTTTTGAGCCATTAAGTGGCTTAATATAGGCATCCGTAGATAACACGCTATCATTGGGTGTGGGGAGGGTGTTATTGCTGCCAAACCCTATTTTAGAGATTGCCCAGCTATCTGCTGAATCACCTGCGATAGCATGAGACAGCGCACGTTTGCTATCCAGTACAATTAAGTTGGGCTCGTCGATGACTTCTATAAGCGTGCCATTATCATAAATTGATAACATAAAGTGACCACGTGCCGACATGAGGACGGTAGATTTCATAATACCTCGTTTGTTAGGTCTGGTTTGTACATTATTTTTCCATTATATCGCCAGGTATTATTGTAATAATGGCTCATCACTATGATAACTTGTGCGGCTTCTGTTAACTCAAGTTCAACCGTATCACTTAACGGTGAATTGTTTATTAATTTAAATTTCCCCAGTTTTGTACCAGCGGCTTTAATTTTATTGATTAGTTTTGTGGCATTAATAATAAATTCAGCGTTATCTGCGGCGCCCAATAAATCAAAAGGCATCTCTACATTAAATATTCCGGCGGTGGGCGCTGCTAGGGTAAGGTGCTCTTCTGTCTCGGTTAATATTGATGGTTTATAATTAATGCTGCCGTCGTAATAACCGCATCGTCCATTGTAATAATGGAATATTAACTTATCCCATACTCTGGGCGGGGCATTATTAACGCTTTCGCCCGTGGCATCGACAACTTTTGTGTCTTGATCATAGTAGTCACTTAAGGTTATTTCGAGTGCAATATTATTGCACTTGGGTCTAATAATACTGTCAATCATGCGATCTCTAAAAGTATCGTCAGTTTCTTTTTTAAATACATTTCTATTAAAGTCAAAATAACTCGCCCATTCATCCAGCCAATTACTTTCAGATAAATGTAAATACACTTGCTTAATGGCTTCATTTATCGCCGCTTTAGCTGCCTCCAGTTCCAGCGCGTAGGTGTCTAAAATAATCCATAACAATGAGGTATAGCTTGATAAGGTGTATTGGCTTAGCTCTTTATCATAATCAATGGCGACTAAGGTTCGCAGGCTTCTTATAAGTTGATTACGATCAATAATACTAATATTGTTGGAGCCAAAATATTGATTAAATTGGTCTGCTAAATCATTAAAAGTTAACTGTTTTTGTGTTAAATCAATACTAATTTGCGTTATTTCGTCTTGAGTTACGATTAATGTTTTTTGTCCGTAGGGCTCTATTTTAATCAGTACCTTTACCGTTTTATCAGTGTTATCAATGCTTAGTACAGGCACTGCCAGGGACTCTTTATTAAGACCCGTATACATTGCTTTGAGTAATGTATTACTGAGCAGCATCGCTTATCTTTCCTAGGACATTTTTTTGATTAAATGATGCCGTGGTGTCTGATACTGGACGATTAAAATGTACATTAATAACGCCAGGTAATGCCATGACGGATGAAATTAGCTCAGCTACATAAATTGTGCCGCCAATATCAGTTGAATTGAAATAACTTTTTATCGCATCGGTTATTGCAGTGCTTATGACCGTTGTATCAACGGTATTATTAATTTGTGCCGTGTAGTCTACGTCGATGCTTTTATTTACTACTGCCTCAACAAATACTTGAATTCCTGCGGCTTTATAGCCTATTATTTTTTTTCCCGTGTTGTCTGTATAACCATTCAAAATGGCTAAGGTCTGCGTTTTTAAAGAAGCGGTTGCGGTGATTGTTCCATTATCGCCATTGTGTATATATGCGTAAAAAACACCTGGCGGCGAGGCGGGCTCAAGTATAAATTTTTCAACTATTTTGGCTTGTTTGATTCTTTCTGTCACTTCGCCGTTTTCGTTAGTAATAAATACTTTGTTAACGAGTGCGTAATGTATTGAGGCAAGTGGACTGCGCGCTAAATTTTGTATGTAATCCATAAATCTATAACGCATTTCTTCGTCAGTTTCTTCTGGCCGTCCATTGCTAAAATTTGCCTTGGCTGAGGCACTAACAAAGCTTGGTACTGCATCGCTTGTAAAGAGTGATGTCGCAATAACTGGATTGATTATGCCTTGTTTTTTAGCACTAAGCAGTATATCCGCAGATTTATTATTATTAACGGTAACAACGGTAGCGTCTTCTACACTATAAAAGCTATCATTCGTCACTATTGATATAAATGCCGTTCCCGCAGGGATTTTTAATACTGAGGCACTTTTAAGGAGTTGGACATTAATTGTCCCTATCGACCGCTGTGCCGGTAGCTTTCTAAAATCAAAGGCTTCATACAGCGCAACTGGAATAGCTTCTTTAATACCCAGCCACATTTGCTGATAAAGTTCTTCGATTTCAATGGCAGGGGCTTCAATTATCGTGCGCGTTACTGAGCCAATGGTAAAATCAGTCAATTTACTTTGCGTTGCTTTAGCATAGTTAATCATTGACCCGACAATTGACGTAAAATCTTTAATTTGAAACATTAACTATCCTGTAATGAGTATGACCTTAGCATAACGTCACGACAGGTTATTCGACTAGCTCATGACAGGCTTACCTAATAAACATGAGCATTGCTACTGTTACAGCAGTGCGGCAATCACGGCAACTTGAGCCAACATTAAAGCGCCTACCCATTTGATAATGTCCACCTTAAGCTCAAGTATTTCACTGTGTAAATCGGCTTTGGTTGCCAATTCACCTCTTTTTAGCTTTTTATCCTTCACTTGCATAAAACCACCTCGGCTTGTCTAGTCATGATTCCCTCAAATACCGTGGGCTTTTTCTATTGCTCTAGCTAGGTCAAATAAGCTATTTAGCTTATTAGCTTGGGAAATAACTGCTCCTGCGATACATTATGAACCGCAGGGATGATATTGATTTTTATGTTTAGCTTATTTTTAATTAAAATATAGCCTGCACTTTGCCAATAAGCTGGTCTTTTTTCATGACGATATAATCGTTTTTTTTGATTAAATCATCAATAAATTCTGCCTTAGTTGTGATGATTTGATCCTCAGAAAGCGGGTGCAGCATAGCAATTTCCATTGCGAGTTGACTGACTAGCCAGCGCCTAACTTTTCCATGTTCCAGCGGTGCAAGATTTATGGTTATGCTGTTATGTTGCTGTTGCGGCAACACCTCACCTTCTAGCGGTGCGGGTGCTGGCAGGAGTTTGATACGCTCATTTATTTTGTTTTCAAACTGTTCAAGCGTTAAAGTTACTAAATCATCTACCGACCAACGGGCAAGTAAAGACAAGCATTCAAGCCGAGCCTCTTCTTTGATATATTTATACGCGGGTGTTTTGTCGCCCTTGTCTTTTTTAATCTCAAAGTGAGAGCCTAACGCGCTCCACATTGAAATAATATAACGGGCTTGCTTGTCTTTTGGCAAACGTGCGGCATGGTCTTGGATAAGTTGTTTTATCTCGTTTTGAGTGTCTAACGTTAAGCCACCTGCTACAGCTTTTTTAGTGGGTATTATCGGTTGGTATTTTAAGCCGTATTGAAGTTGAT
>QYQN01000071.1 GCA_007280895.1 Methylococcaceae bacterium | reverse complement strand
TGGCACGTTGATCGGATCGTTTCGGTTAATGTCGATAAAATGATTGCTAATGGCCTTACTACCTTTTCCGTAATTGCTAATACTACGCTATTCTAACCCTTTAAATGAGGGATAGCAGAAAGACCGACAGACTCCTAGCATCCCCCACTTTGAAAAAGGGGGGCTAGGGGGGATTTTACCTTCCAGGGCGCAGGCGCTCTAACAGCCTCCCATACCGGACTTTCTATCGTCAAGGCCAATTGGCGCACCAGTTCCAGCATGCCCTGATAGCCTTCATAGCCGAATTCACGTTCCTGATTGATGTCCAAAAACGGCACCTTGGCTTTTAACGCGGTGTACATATTGCGCCCCCCGGCGATCAGAATATCGGCCTTGTAATCATGGACGATCTTCAGCAAGGCCCTGGGACTGCCATCGTCTATCATCACCGTGTCTTCGCCCATCAGTTCGCGGATTCTGGCTTTATCCTCTTCGGTGGATTTCTTAGTGCCGGTCGCAACCACCACCATGCCCAAATCCTGCAAGGCCGAAATCACCGACCAGCTTTTTACGCCGCCGGTAAACAACAGCACACGTTTGTCTTTCAGGCGAGCTTTCCAGGGTTCCAATGCCGTTCTGATCCGGCTTTCTTCGCGTGCTATCAGTGTTTCGGTGCGTTCGCTTAAATCCGCATCGTTAAGCGCCTTGGCGAAATCCCTCAAGGCCTGGCTGGTGTCAGTAATGCCGTAATAACTGCCTTCAAACCACGGCGTACCGAACTGTTGCTGTAACTTGCGGGCGACATTAACCATGGCTTTGGAACAAACCATCATATTGACTTCGGCCTTGTGCATGGTTTGCACTTCGCGAAAGCGCGCATCGCCGGATAAGGTGCACAAAACTCGCAAGCCCAGTTCATCGAGTAAGGGCAGTACATGCCAGAATTCACCGGCAATGTTGTATTCGCCGATCAGGTTAACGTCATGGATACGAATTTCCGCGCGTTGAACAGTTAAAGGCAAGGGATCGGGATCGCGAGTGCCGATCACATGATTCACCATCGCGTCACCGGCAATGCGGTTGCCCAAATTCTTGGTGCCGTAAAAGCCGGCGCAATCAATAGGCACGACCGGAACGCCCCAGCGCTCCTGGGCAGACTTACACACCGCATTAATATCATCGCCGATCAAAGCCGGAACGCAGGTGTTATAAACAAACACGGCGGGCGGATGGTAGCTGTCTATTGCCTGTTTAATCGCATGGAACAAACGCTTTTCCGCGCGCCCCATTACGATGTCCTGTTCAGTCAAGTCGGTGGTCATGCCGATACGGTATAAATCCGCTCCCGACGAGCGCGTGCCCCTGTTATCCCAGGAACTGCCCGCACAGGCGATAGGCCCGTGGACGATATGCGCGACATCGGCAATCGGCAGCAACGCGATCTGCGCTCCATCAAAAGCGCAGCCGCCCGCTGAAGCCCCCGGTTTGGGTTTGGCGCAACCGGACTTTTCCTTCTTGTTATGCTCACAGGCCGGTTCGTCCAATAGCACTGCAATATCTTTAGTTGATTTCATCGGCTAGCCCAATAGCGTTGTTTATCTTAACTAAAGCAATCGTTGTGCCAGTTTTTATAGTGTTGAAATTATTAGGGTTTGTTGGATGTTGGTTTGTAGGAAAGCTTACAAAACGGCTGAATAGATAAGACAAGAAGATTCAATGGCGCAATAATTACGGTATCGGTTGTACTGCACAAATGTACATTTGTGTTATTGTTGTTTTCGGTGCTATGCTAATCAAAGTCTACACAAAGTCCAGAGGAAGATTTTCATGCGCTTATCAATTGAAGTAACACAGGATCAACATCAACGACTCAAAGCCGTATCGGCTTTGCGGGGCCAGAGCATAAAAGATTATGTTTTGGAACGTGTTTTTCAGCCGTTGCCTGAAATATCTGGAGCAAGTGAGGGAGAAGCATTGCGACAGCTGGAAGCGTTTTTGCAGCCGCGTGTTGAGGCGGCAGAGCAAGGACTAGTCGTCAATAAGTCCGTGCTGCAGATTTTTGAGGAAACGTATCAAGAAGAAATGCGGTAACGCAATGCAACCATACGAGTTAACGCCTTCAGCTGAAGATGACCTCAAAGACATCGCCCGTTACACACTGAAGCAGTGGGATAAAAAGCAGTCTATACAATATGCGGGTCTGCTTGAAGCGCGTTTTCTGGAGATTACGACCAGGTCGGCTCTTTCCCGCACCTTCTCTGAACGCTATCCTCAGCTACAAGTAACTCGATGTGAGCATCACTACATTTTTTACATTCATCCCGAAGGAAAGCGGCCATGCATTATCGCAGTTCTGCATGAACGCATGGATAAGGTTGCCAGACTTAAAAATCGCTTGGATTGATACAACCGACGCAACTTCTAACCGATCAAAAGGAATCATCACATGAAAATAATCTCCTGGAATGTCAACGGCGTTCGCTCTGTGCAAAGCAAAGGCTTTGCCGAAACACTTGCGCTGCTTGATGCCGACTGCATTCTGTTGCAGGAAACCAAGGCCCAGGCCGAGCAAATCGACAAGGCGCTGGAAGACATAGACGGCTATTACATATATTCCAACTGCGCCGAACGCAAGGGCTATTCTGGCGTGACTATTCTTTCCCGCAATGAGCCGCTGCAAGTCATCAGCGACATCGGCATAAGCGAACACGACCAGGAAGGCCGCGTGATCGTAGCCGAATTCGAGCATTTCTATTTGCTGAACGTCTACGTGCCCAATTCTGGAGAAGCATTGGCTAGGCTGGATTACCGGCAGACCTGGGATACGGAATTTCTGGCCTATTGCCGACAACTGCAAAGCAAGAAACCGCTGATTGCCGGCGGCGATTTTAATGTCGCGCACCGGGAAATCGATATTGCCCGTCCGAAGCCGAATTACAATAAATCGTCCGGCTACACCCAGGTCGAAATCGACGGTTTCAGTCGTTTTCTCGATGCCGGATTGGTCGATACTTTTCGGCATAAGCACCCCGACACGGTGGCTTATAGCTGGTGGAGTTACCGTGCAGGCGCCAGAGCGAAAAACGTCGGGTGGCGTATCGATTACGTGTTGACCAGTGAAGCGCTGCTCGACAAAGTCAAGAATGCCTTTATTCTGCCGGAAATTACCGGATCAGATCATTGTCCGGTCGGTATCGAGATTGAGTTTTAAGATGCCTGTACGTGAACAATTGATGCACGCCCACCGGGCAGCCTTGTCGAATTGCAAACGCTGCCCCGAGATGATAGGCCCGGTGGTGAGCGGGAGCCCTGTGCTATCGAAGATTTTACTGATCGGTCAGGCTCCCGGCGATAAGGAAGGCGGTTTAGGCAAACCCTTTGCCTGGACGGCAGGGAAAACGCTATTTAAATGGTTCGAGCGTATCGGGATTGATGAACAGACTTTTCGGCAGCGCGTCTACATGGCCGCCGTGTGCCGCTGTTTTCCGGGTAAAAATACTAAGGGCGGCGACCGTGTGCCCAATCCGGCCGAAATTGCTAATTGTGCGGGCTGGCTGCAAGCTGAAATCGCTTTGCTTAAACCCGAGCTTATCCTGCCGGTCGGCAAACTGGCGATCAGCCAAATGCTACCGGTCAAAAGACTGAACGAGGTGATAGGCAAACTGCATCCGGTCACCTTTCACGGCCACCGCTGCGAAGCCATCCCCCTGCCCCATCCGTCCGGCGCGTCAACCTGGCATAGAACCGAGCAGGGCTTCGCGTTGCTGGAATCGGCCTTGACTATCTTGCAACAGCATCCGGCCTGGCAGCAAATTTGCCAGTCGGATATTGTCGGCAAACATTGATCCCCACGCAGGTACAGCTAGAGCTTCGGGCTCAGCATTCCCAAGCTGAAGCTTGGGAACGAGCAAAGTTGTTAATGTGGTGGGAAGCTTATCATTGCCCGCCCTACACCCTCAATAATGCTTTAGCCATTCTTTCGGAAAGCTGCTCTTCGACAAACTGCGGCTCGTTGGGCGGGTAAAGCTCCACTTCATCCAGTTCAAAATTATATTCTTTGCCCAGAGCAATCAGTTCTCTGATTTTTTGTACTTCCAACAGCTTGGCTTTTAATTCGGGATCGGTTTTTGCGCATTCAGAGAAGGCTTTGATTTGTGCAATTGACATGGTGTTTACTCCTAACGTTTAAAAATAGGCTTTGCAACGCAAAGCGGTTGATGAAAATCTACTGTTCGTTACACGCTATAAGGCGTGTTTATCCAATCCTTAAGCACCGCAACATCCCGTTCCGGCAAATAAGAAAAATCGCCGCTAATATCCTTAAACACGGCTGTGCCACTGTGTGGACTAACCAGCTTGTCTTTAACCATGTAAAAGAACCAAGCAAACGGATAACCCGCCTGGCGATCAAAACGTGTTAACAGGTTGTGCAGCGACACACCTTTCTTGCCGTTAATATTCTCCAGCTGAGGCACGTTTTTTTGCTGGGTATTGATGATTTCAACATTAATGATTTGTTCGCCAAAGCGCCCGGTATTTCTGAACGGCCGAACAATCCAGTCATCAGAAAACACGGCTTTTTGCTGCGCGCTGCTTCGGTTCCAGTCATCCATAAAGCGTTGGGCAGGATGTTCGGTGCTATGGTATTTATTGATTTCATCCATAAAAATCGCCACGTCAGTTTTACGTCGATAAGAATAACGTGAGGTTCCAATACAGAATGTTTCTATGCATTCCGGCTCCAGTGGATCAATAAATTCTTCCAAATCTTCGGGCGGATTGTGTTCATTGACCAATAATCTATCCGATACTTCATGAGTTTTATCGATGTCTATCTGGACGAATTGTTCTGCCTTACAACCAGTTTGAATCACAATATGCAGCGTGTTGCCGGTTTGCCGCGTGGCAATCAGCTTTTGTTCCCGCGCATGGTCAATTAGCGTTTGCAGGTTCTTGCCGCAACCGATATAGGTTCTTTCCGTCCATTCAATCAAATCGTTGGCTATCCGCTTGCCTTCCATGTCGACAACACCCCCTAAGCGATACCATTCTTCACCTATTCTGGCTAAGCGGATCGGATAGTCAGGATTAAGTTCCTGCAACTTTGATAATAACGTGTCGTCATACTGGTCGGGTAGCGTGCGCTTACAGATTTTTGCCAGCTGTTGGCCATCCAGTTGAAATAGTTGCTCAGCCATGGTCGGTTCCTGGTTTCTGACTCCCAGCTGTCTGTTGGGAATGGCTAGTTAATCGTTCCTGAGCTACCGCCCTGACATCCGTCTCAGGATCATCCAGCAGACAGGTCAAGGCATCTGGCGCTACGCGCTGAGCCGCGGTATACCGCACCACCCAGTCGGAATCATGCAGCATGATAACGGCATCCTCAGAACTCATGCGTTCGGCGATGATGCGTCTGACTTCGGGTGCATTGTCATGCGCCATCAGGCCCAGACTCACTTCGGGTAAGCGTTCCGCAACGATTTTTCGTACTTGCATATCGGTATCACGAATAAAACGAAACAAGCGCCCTTCCGGCAGTCTTCTGGCGATGGTTAATCTGACGATATAGTCCTTATCATTAGCCATCTTTTCCAAATCGGCAGGAATCAAGCGATCCGCTACCGTCATGCGTACCTCTCTATCCTCATCATCAATTAACAGATGCAGTTGAGATAAGGGTATGCGATAAGCTACCGCGCGTCTGACCACTTCATCTTCATCTGCTATCAGCTCAGTCAATGCCCTTAGCGGCGCATAACGGACCGCAATAGCGCGCCTTTCCCAAAAGCCATCGTGCAGATACTGTTCGGCGTAAGCCGGATTAACGCGAAAAAAGCGGTCTATCTGCCTGCCGCTTTCAACCAATACGCAGGTATCTCCAGGCATGCAGCGACCCATCAGCAGTGTTTTCCCGCGAAAAGGACAGAGACTACAATCTCCAAAAGGAATGCTGACAGGGCTTACTGTTCCAGGCATGCGCTTTCCGTTCAGTCAGGGATAACTTCTGCAACGACGATGCCCGTTGCGACATCAAAATCATTGGTTAAGCACAGACAGTGTTCCCGACCATCGATCAAATACAGATTGAAGTCCTGATGCTCCATAACGGGGGTATTGTTGGGCAGATCATCATCCATACAGTAGGTAAAATGAATAGCTTGATAAAGCTGTCTTAAGTCCGAAACCGTACTTTCCTCAACCCCCGCTGTTACTAATGTTGCCGCTATCGCGTTGACTTGGTTAAGAGTAATCATCCTGTCGCCTCCCGTTCAAAGCGGAATCTGTCGGCGGCTTCAATACCCATGACTTTTGCCAGCCACGGCGGCGGTGTACCGGCAATGACGGTTTGTAGCTGGGCTATGATGTCGACGATGGTTTCAATGCCCGACAGTTTCATCGGATGTATGCCGAACTTGACGATTTTTGCCGCCGCAGATCCGCCCACCGAGGCGATATAGAGTACCTGGCAGTCCTGAATCAATTCCGCCCTAAACAGGTTTTTATCGTCAACTTCCAGACCTTTAGGTATCTCGGCATTACGAATGTCGATTAAACGGCTTTCAGCAGCCGAAACCTGATAGACCAGAAATTGGCTGCAAGAACCAAAGTAGCCGTCAACATGAAGTCCATCATTACTGGCGCAGGCGAGACGAACAGACCCGGGCATGTCGCCTTCAGCGTAGCTTTCTCGTTCCCACACTCCTGGGTGGGAATGCAGATCGGCGCTAAGAATGCTCAAGGCATGGGTTAATAAGGGCTCATCCACCTCGGAATCACCCGCTAACGCAGTCTTTAATGCTTTTAAATCAATCCTGGCAATTTTTTCCTCAGTAAGCGGAACACCGACACAGGCGGTCAGCACCGAAAGCAAATGTTTGGCATCCGTATCGGGCAAGGCGCGTGCGGCCAGCCCGATACGTAAAGCCAGTTCTCGTGATAATGTAGCCTGGCTGTTCATCAGCTTTAAGCCACTAAGGGCAAAATGCAGTTGTCGATAGGACACACCTTGACGCATTGCGGTATGTCAAAATCGCCCTCACATTCGGTACAGGTTTTTTTGTCGATTTTAAACACGATAGCGCCTTCGGTGATGGAGTCGGTCGGGCACACCGGCAGACAATCGCCACATGAAATACAATCCGCTTCAACAATATATAAGGCCATGATTATTCTCCTTAAAAACAGTGGTAATTAATAACATTAATTAGTAGATTTCACCGCACGGTGAAGCACTCAGTATTTATCCATCGTTAACTGCTGGACAAGCAGCTTAGAAATGAATCTAAACGTTTTGCGCGTAAGGTAAGCGGAAAATCAGGCTGCGCCTGAGGCTCAAAATAATATTTTGAACCGTCGCTGAGCAGAGCTTCACCGCCCCATTTTTCAGAGTTATCAAACTCAAGGCTTTCTACTATTTCTTCCAAATCTTTTTTGGGCACGTAGAAGATTAATTTTCCTTCTGCGTTTTTTTTCAACATGACACTGGGCATTGACATCTCCGTTCACATGCATTGGATTGAGCGTAGACACGCTTAAGCGCGTCTCTACGCTCACTTTAACGAATCAAGTCGTAGTTATAGTCTGTAGTACCCATGCCTTTGGTTTCTTTATCCAACTGCTCGAGCACTGCGTTA
>QYQN01000066.1 GCA_007280895.1 Methylococcaceae bacterium | reverse complement strand
CGCGACGCTCCATAAAAACCGTGTTACTCATGTACTCACAATGTGTATTAACAAGGTTAAATATGGCACTATCGTCAGTTAACGGCACAAGCCAATTAACACGATGCACACGTAACAAATCAATTGCCTCTGACCAGCTGAGAAAAGTCGCTATGGGCACTGTGTTCACGCCCATCTGCACAGAAATATTCGCCACATTCGCAGCACTACCCGTCGCAGTCGTCACAGTGACCAACGGGCCACCCTCACTGTCTGTCATGGTTGAGAATGCTTTAGCCACAGCGCTCACATGCCCTGTTATCCACACACCCGCAGCATGCTGCGCAGCCAAGTTTGCGGTGGTCACAGCAGCCTGCCCAATTGGTGTACTGCCAATCAGATCCAGTTTAGTGGTCGATTCGCCGTTCACCCCGGGCCCTGTTGGATCGGGTATTGTATTTAATCCTACTATTTTTTTATCATTAATTGCCCTAATAAGTGCACCAACAGTGGTCGACGTTGAAAACAAAAAATCATTGTTACTTATCGTCAGCTTTTCCGCAGTAACAGTTACGGATAAACCAGTCGTCGTCGCAGTCAGTTGAAAATAATATGCCGCAACCGAGCCATTGCTAGCCAAGGTAGTACCATCCTCAGCAATTAACTTAAGAGACTTAGAGGGCTTGCCAACTCTTAGCGAGCCATTTTCTATAACGACCTTTAAATTCACCCCTGATTTTACCTGAGTCAACGTTAAGGCAGTTTGGTTAGTGCTTGAAAGTAGGGCTTGCGTGATCTGAGCACCTGTAGGTTTGGAGTTCACAAATAACAGATAATCAGGACTGCCCGTCTCATTAGACGGATTAAAGGCTTTTTCAATCGCCTTTAAGGCAAAGTTATCAACTGGATCTTTTAATTGACGTGCAGCCTCTGCATAACTATTAAAGCGCACCACAGTCATCGGGTTAATAGCTTTGGTCGCCCCAACTAAGGCCAACACATTACCAAAACTTGACGTTTTTGCATCCATACCCGAGGCATCAACAGCACTTGCTGTAACGGGGGTTATATAATTTGAACCATTAAAATGAAAGCTCATTGTTACTCCTAGACTTAATAAATTGGGCGATTGATAAAGGAAGAAAATTGCAGATTAAACACTTCTTCAGTGTTCTGTATGCCCCCAGTAGACAGCACATGCGTACTAAACGCCTCAATTAAACTGCTTGAAACATTGTCATTTCTCAGCCTCTGCGCAAACTCCGCGACCTCAAGCAGAACCGGCTCATTCTTTTTAATAACAGTGGGTGCTACGGGAGCAGCAGTGACTGTTGAATCAATTATTGTAGCGGTGGTCATCTAGTTATCTCATCGTTAATATTGGTTACGGTAATTAGCTCTAATAATGGTGAGTGCGTCATAACCAAGGCAGTCAAGGATAGACAGCTAAAACGCGTTTCGCTCATGTAAGTAGGCCAGGGATATAAAGTAAATTCTTCACGGTCAGCTTGCTGCACATCAATTTGTAATAAGCCGGCAAAATCGAACACCTCAAGATTTGCCATGACTACGGCTTTAATTGCCTTTTTTAAAAGATTACGTTCATCACCATTAAGTGACCAGCACGTGATAGTGATAAGCGTTTGCGTCATCCAGCCAAGCTCATCCACATCGTCAGTTAAGGCATACCCAATGCCCAGCTCATCCGCTTGATTATGCTCAGTATGTAACGTAACCAAAGGAAATTGAACCTCGTCAAATTGCGGATACGATAACAATACCGGAATAACGGCTAGTGTTGGATGGGTTAATTGCCCAGCATGCAGCATGGCATTAAGCCCTAAATCAAGGCGATCACGAACGATCAAAAGCGGATCACAAGATAAATCAGTAAAGTGCTTAGCAACCGTTACCTGCTTAGCCAAAAACAGACTATCCCAGGCTTTGCCGTCAAAATAGAGTGGCTTATAAAAATACGACACCTCATTAATAACGCCAGCCGTGTCAATAAATGCCACCTCACACCCTTCGTAAATAAGGTCAACGGCAAGGCTTGCCTCAGTAAAGTCGCCCGTCGTATTGCGCAAAATGCGCCACGACAGTGCATGACTGGGTGGGTTAAGCATTACTTTTACCGCATTACCAGCGGCCAAGGGCATTAATAATCTAATCATATTGCTTAGGCTACTGTCACGACAGCACACCGCGTTAATTATTTTATTTTGGCACCCCCGTATCCTCGCCCGCATTACCATTACTATGCACATGATTTTTTAAACTTATGCCATTAGCAATAACATCACCATTAACCGTAATATCACCCGTTATCGTAATAGCCTGGTCGCCCACTACAATCTTAGTGCCATTATTCATTAAAGTAATAAACACCTCCTTCTCTGTATTCTTTGTTAACGCCCATTTTTCATCATAATCTTGACCAGATAAATCCTTGTGCGTCTGCGTATCATTAATTGCAATCATCACTCCAGAGGGGTGATACAGTTCAAAGTTACCGTCTTTATCAATCGTTGTGTACACATCAGAATGATGTCTATCAATGCGCCGATTATCCTTAAACTGAAGCTGCCCCACCTGAGGAAACCAAAAACCCAACACAAACGGTAACTGTTGAGAGCAATAATCAATCATGACATACACCGGATTATCCTCAGTAATCGTGCCAGGTAAATTACTGCTGCCGCTAGTACCGCTTGCTGAAGGCGACAACACCATCACCGCAGCAAGTTTCCTGCCGTCATCAAGTAACGCCACATCAACAGAATGCGAATCAGGATTAACAGCAGTAACACGCGCTAAAATTGGCATAAAGTTCCTTTAAAATAGTTAAAATAAACTAGCCACTTAAGCTGTCATTAAAAAAATCACACGCTCGGCTATCAAAGGCAATTAGATAACCACTTTCCCTGCATACGCCGTCCTTAAAGGCAGTGCATTGCACACAGGTGTTTTTATCATTAACAGATACCTCAGGAATAAACAATTCAGCACGGGCAAAACTCGCGCTTGACCGATAGCCAGAGAAGCACATCATCACAGCATCGGCAAGGTTAGGCGATTTTGTGCCATCAGGCGACTTATCAACCAACATTTTACCCGCGCCATTAAATTTATATGTTGGACGTGACAACTCAGACGTTAATTTGCCTAATTCTTTTAACTCGCTGGGTAAGCTAATTAATTCATCTGCTTGATAGTCTTTACCGTTTATCGCGTCATAAGTGGCTTTAAACCGGTTACGCAACGACCACCACCATTGTGCTTTCGCATTAGCAAAATAGTCTTTGTTAGTGCGGCCTTCATATTCACCGGCATTAACCCGCGCATTAGGATCAGTCACTGCATCTGAGCCACGGAACATTTCAACAGGCAAGGGCGTTGCGCGTCGCTCATTAATTACCCGCGCATCACCACGTACCCCCGCGCCTAAGCCATCGCCATCATAATAAAACCCGTCATACTGGTAATCCTCGCACAAATGGAACGCGCGTTGTGTGGTAGCAAAAATATCATCCAGCTTGCCACTCCATTCCTCAAGGTGCTCCAACACAATCCCGTAACGCCCACAAAAAGCGTTTAAATCTTCGCCCCGATCCGCGACATCCAAGGCTCCCCACCTTGCCCCACTTAGCGCTATGTTTAATTTACTATGGGCATCTATCGCGGCTTGAATCCACTCATTAGGGATAATAACCCCCTCAACTGACGCATTATAATTACGATCAATTTCCTGAGCGACAACGACTGGCGATAAAACTTCAACCTGTTTTTGATACCAAGCGTCATCTTTTCTAGGGTCATTTTTCCAATCGAAAACGAAAACATCAATCTTGCCGCTGTGCCGTTTTTGAGCAAACGGGTTACCCATACCATTCACTGAGGACAAATCTATTCTGCAATTTGTGGTTTGTGATAAGGAGGCATCAACCAATAGTGGTCGCTCTAAAAAAGCACTCTCATCAACAAAGTAGAAAGAACATCGATCCCCCCTGCCAATGCCGTCACCGCTCTCACCAGTCATTGCCGAACCGGTGTCTGGAAATAATATTCGCATGTGTGGTGCGTGTTTTGTGCCGTCCCATGTGCCCTTAAATTCTTTTGGCAACAAATCAATAAATTGTCTAGCCTTCCAAAATAATGATTTTGGACTGCCGATCTTATCAACATATTCTTCTTTACGGCTACCGAAGCCAGCCACTACACCATCATTAAACAGGCAGATAGTTGCCGCTGTTGCTACTGATAGCCAGCTCATACCCATATCTCGACTTTTTTCAGTTAAGCCTGGTTGTTGATTTTTCCATTTATCACTAAACCAATTCACCCAGTCAACTTGTCGATCAAACAAAATAAAAGGAATGATAGCGGGTAAACCTCGCTCAACATTACGCGGATCAAAAGTACAGCCCCAGTCGGTAATAAATTGTGCTGAATGGTCACGGTAATACTGTTTTAATGCGGGTAATAACGCGGGGTTTTGCCGTATTTTATTTAACACATGCAAGCGCCATTGAAAAATAGCGGTGTAGTCTGGGTTCTTAAAGTCAAACTCAGGCCTTATCATTTGCCGATAAGTTCTTGATAAGTTCGCGCTGCATCAATCGGATCGCTGGGTAATGACTCGGCCAACAAATTAGCCTGTACATTCGAGTTATTAATCTCTATTTGTGCCGTGGTAGCAAATCGCGGGTTTAGGCCATTTGTAACCGTTAACTTATCCACGCCCTCAACAATGGCCTTAAACCCCTGACCTGTACACTCAGCGTCCAATAACTCCTGTGCTTTTTTAAGCGCCTTGCTGCTAAATGAGTTGACCTCAGACAATAAACTCAACTTAAAATGAACAGAGCCATCAACAGCGTTCATTTCTTCGCTAGAAAGTGCGTTATACTCCTGAATTACTTCAACTTTTTTATGAACAAGCCGTTCATTTTTTTTTACCAACCCCTTTGTAACCTTATTAACCGTGCCCAACGATACCTTATGAATCTTGGCTAACTGTCGCTGTGAATAAGCACCCGTATAAAAATCAGCAATTATCGGATCATAATTTTTAGCCATTAGGAAGTAATAAATTTAGCGATTATTTGAAAGGGATTAAGCGTACTTTTATGCTCATTCAGCACACACCTGTAAATCTTTTTGCCTTTAATTTTAAACCCACACATGCACGCCGCCGCCACATGCACGGCAATTTCCTGATGTCCACAATCAGCACATAAAAACTGAACGTTACTGTGCTCTAACGGCTTAGCTAACAACCGCCCTTTACAAAATTTACAGATATGATCAACAATAAAATAAGTCATACTGAATATATTCCACGTGCTGCCTGCACAAAAAATGCTCCTTAATATGATTATTATAAGAAAGCAAATTAAGCACCATCGCTTCATTAATAGACATTGCTTTAGCAACAAAACAATGCACCCCCATTTCATCATTAACAACCAAATTAAACACCGTTAACTTATTTACAGGAACCTTACCGCGCCTATCCTTACCCACTAAGACCTCACGCTCGCGGTTATAACAACTGATGCATAATTTATGTTTAATTAAACGCTGTGCTTTTTTTTGACACCTGACACACACATTTTTCAATATAAACTCAACATCATCTCTCTGTACGCCAGCATGGACAGCACCCAAAGCACAACCCGAACACGTAATAAACTCCTTGCTTAAATGTCTTTTTGCACACGATTGCTTAGCTAAACGTGCTTTTAATTTAATACAATCAAATATATCCTCATCAATTGCCATAAAATAAATTAACTAAGACTGTAAAAATAGCGACATCTCAGCGGTACGCCTAAGCGTCAAGCCTTTTAAAATCTTACCACCTGCCTTATCCCATTTTAAAAACTCCACCGACGCGCCCGCATAATCCCCGGCGTTTAGTTTTTTTAACAACGTTGATGACGCTAAATTGCCCGCGCCCAGGTTATAGGCAAACGACGTCAACGCGCCAAGTTGGTTATCGTTTACATCTACTTTAACTAATGCTTTGACTTTATCTTCAAACGCTGTCAGATCAAACGCGAGCATTTCTTCAGCCTGAGCAACCGTCAGCGCAGG
>QYQN01000064.1 GCA_007280895.1 Methylococcaceae bacterium | reverse complement strand
CCTCTGGCGCATCAATAGAACCATCTTCACAAATGATAATCACATCATTCGCGTGCTGTAAGCAGGCATCCAGCAAATGCAAACGTGCTTCTTGTTGCTGAGCCGTTTTGCGCAGGACACGAAATTGCGTTGTATTAAGCAGCAGTAACCAAGACAGTGACAGCAGTGCGCTTAAAATAATAAGGTACCTTAACAAGGTAAAATTAGTCAGACGGGTATCACTTTGTGCTTGGATACTTAATATAAAACGGCTGGCTAACTCATATTGCTGTTGTTCGCTTTCCTCAATAGCCTGTAATTGCTGAATAAACAGGCGTTTATCATTAATAAAGTGGCGTAATTTAAACTGATAATCAACCCATACCGTGCGTTGTTTAACCATGAGGTCACGTTGCGTCTCATTAAAAGGCTGGTCCTTATCAAACCATGTAGTGCGGTGTTGGTAGTCGGTCGCTGTGGTTAAGAGCGCCTGATAGCTGGCGATGGCTTGGCGTAATTCATCTTCTATGGCGCGGGGGTCTTTGGCAAGCTGATACGTAATACTGCGTTTATGCGCTAACAAAGCCATGCGTTCAGTGAGCATTTGTTGCTGATGACTTAAACTAATGAGTGAGGTTATCGCACGCACTTCCTTAAAAAGAAAAGAGCCTATAACTAATGCACCAAGGATTGATAGCAGACACACAGCGGCAGCAATGCTAGACCAGATTGGCGTGGTTTTAAATAAAGATTTAAGCATAGTAAAAACACCTGTAGCCCTTGTTATGCGTGGCTTTCGGGGGGGGGGTATGGCGCTCATTATAAGCCCTGTATGGTTAAGTAAAGGCGTTAGTTTGGGTGGTTTTTCTTTTACAGTAAAAGAAACTGACTAAATAATAGCCTAGTTTTTAGTAAGGTATGATAATTTTTTGCTGTCGTGTAGGGCAGATAAGCAATCGAGCCTATCGTCAATAAATCAACGCTTGCAGCAATCATGTGGTATTTAATGGGTAAGTCTGTGTTTAGCTAGGGTCTATAACTTCTTAACATGCAGTAACTGTTTGTTGCTTAAAAAGTTACTGTAATGGTTGCGGCTAAAAATTTTGAATGGTATTGGTTTTCGTAGGGCAATAAAAAACCCACTAGGCTTTACAGCCTGAGTGGGTTTTTGTATTTCTTTGCACTTTCTCGGAAAACTTTTGGTACCGAGAGTCGGAATCGAACCGGCACGATGTCACCATCACCGGATTTTGAATACAAATGGCAGCAAGACACTGGACAGTCGCGCAGAAGTTGAGTCAATCAAAGGCCATAAAGCAACGGCAACCTTGGTTGTATTGCCTGGGGGCAAAGACCGCCGAAGCTAAAGCTATTGTGTCAAGGAACGCATATAAAGGTGGCTGTTGACCGCTGATGCGAGAATTGGCGGCTGTTTTACGTGAGCAGAGGTTGTTATGGTCTGATAATGAATAGCTTGACTCACTTTTGAGATGTTTTGCCGTTAGGAACATATAGATTAAGGCAAGGCCGGTAGCTTTCGAGTTTTCGGCTTTTTTGTGCCTAGTCTTACTTATTTGCAACTGTTTATAATACAATGCTGGCAAGCAAAAACTTGGAGAAGATGCCCATGTACCCGAAAGAACTGATTGTAAAATGCTATGCAAAGCAAGAAGAAGACATGTGGGTGGCTGTGTGTTTAGATTTTTGCTTGGCAACACAGGGCGACTCATTGAATGAGGTGAAGCGCAAGCTTGAGGAACAAATTACCTTTTATGTCGGCGAGGCATTGCAGGATAAAGAATATGGCAATCAACTACTAGGCAGACGAGCGCCAGTAACACAGTGGCTAGAATATTATTTTATCCGGTTTACCAACATGATTTATCATAAAGCCAGTGTTGTTTTTGATGAACTGATACCCCTTCGTCCTGCATGAGTGGGGAATACCCGCCTATCACATGCAAAGAATTGAAGGCGATATTAGCTTATCTGGGGTTTGCCTTCGACACACAAAAAGGCTCTCATGAGCAATGGGTTTTGATTAAGGATAAAAAGAAGTATAAGGTAACTGTCGATTGTCCTAAAGCTCCTTTCTCACAGACGCTTATCAAGAGCATGGCCGAGCAAGCTGGGGTGAAGAAAAAAGATTTTTACCGAATTCTTAAGCAACTTTAACTTTTAGCCGCTCACTAAGCGGCTTTTTTATGCCTGAATTGTTGGCAGGTGTTGCGGGTGTTTTTTTGAGAATGGGACAGAATTGGGGCAAAAAAGTTTAGCAAAATATTCGCCACAATAAAAAATGGCCTAGAGAACACGTTAGTTTCTCTAAGCCATTGGTTTCTTTGCACTTCTCTGAACCGATATTTGGTACCGAGAGCCGGAATCGAACCGGCACGATGTCACCATCACCGGATTTTGAATCCGGCGCGTCTACCAGTTCCGCCATCCCGGCAAAGAGCGCGTATTATAATCTTCTTTTAAAAAATTACACTACTATTTTTGGCATGAATTAGCGTGCTTAAACTGGTAATATCACTCATTATGAAAAAATCACATTTTAATTACATTTTACCTGAAGAGTTAATTGCCCAACTGCCTTTGCCTGAGCGGACGGCTAGTCGCTTATTATGCTTAAATCGCCAAACTGGTCAGTTGCAAGATAAGCAATTTATTGAGCTTATTGATTCTGTTTATCCTGATGATATTTTGGTTTTTAATAATACCAAGGTGATTCCTGCCCGTTTATTTGGTAATAAAGAGAGCGGTGGCAAGGTGGAGATATTGCTTGAGCGTGTGCTTGATGCGCAGCATGCCGTGGCGCACGTTAAGGCAAGTAAAGCACCTAAAGCAGGTACACGCATTGTCTTGCAGGATGGTTTTTATTGTTTGGTGCAGGGTCGTGAAGACGATTTATTTAGCTTATATTTCCCCGATGGGCAGGTGATCGCAAACGTGTTGGCACGCATTGGTCATATTCCTTTGCCGCCTTATATTGGTCGCGTGGAGAACGCTGAAGATAGGGCACGTTATCAGACGGTATTTGCTGAGCATGACGGTGCGGTGGCGGCACCTACAGCAGGTTTGCATTTTGATGAGGCCATGCTTGCGCAACTTAAAGCCAAAGGTGTGCGTTCTGCGTTTGTTACTTTGCATGTTGGCAGTGGTACGTTCCAACCTGTCCGAGCAGAAAATTTGTCCGACCACATTATGCATAACGAGTTTTTTAGTGTGTCTGCTGAGGCGGTGGCGGCTATTATGCAGGCTAAGGCGGCGGGAGGGCGTGTGATTGCTATTGGTACTACGGCGGTTAGGGCGTTGGAGTCAGCTTCGCAATCGGGAGAATTACTTGCTAGTTGTGGTGATACGCGCTTATTTATTACGCCAGGTTATGCGTTTAAAACGGTTCAGGCAATGGTGACTAATTTTCATTTGCCAGAGTCTACGTTGTTAATGTTGGTGTCTGCGTTTGCTGGGCATGAGGCCACCATCAATGCGTATCAGCACGCTATTGCACAACGTTATCGTTTTTTTAGTTATGGTGATGCGATGTTTTTAAGTTAATAATCGCGCGTTGTGTCTTCTTGATTTAGTGCAAGTACGGTAGGTTTATTTTTTTGTTACTCTTTTAATTGTCGTTATCTCATGGCTGATTCTTTTATTTTTTCTCAGGATGTTCCCTTAGACGCAGGTCAGTGTTTGATTTGGTCAGGTTTGCCAGGATGTGCAGATGCATTGGCATTAGCTACGGCTATCCAAAAGCAAAAACGCGTCTTTGTGATCGTTACGCCAGATAATCAATCCGCGTTGCGTTTGGAGCACGAGTTAAATTTTTTCTTGCAGGGTAGGTCCCCCGTGTTGCATTTTCCCGATTGGGAAATTCTGCCTTACGATGTGTTTTCACCGTTGCCAGAAATTGTCTCGGAGCGTTTAAAAACATTAGCAATGCTGCCAGAGTTAAGGTCGGGAGCGTTGGTGGTGTCTATTGCCACGTTAATGCATCGGTTAGCCCCTAGAGAGCATGTGTTAGCTAATAGTTTTGCTATTAATGTGGGGGATGTCTTTAATTTAGAACTCAATCGATTAAAGTTGGAGAGTGTTGGTTATCAGTGTGTTTCGCAGGTCTATCAGCATGCTGAGTTTGCGGTACGCGGGGCGATTATTGATTTATTTCCCATGGGCAGTCATGTGCCTTACCGCATTGAATTATTTGATGATGAGGTGGAATCAATTCGCACCTTTGATCCTGATAGTCAGCGTTCATTAGAGCAATGTGAGCAGATTTTATTATTTCCTGCGCGCGAATTTCCTTTTACCGATGAAGCGATTAAATTATTTCGTCAGTCGTATCGCGCCCATTTCCCTGAGTTGTCGATTAAAAACAATTTGTATGCTGATGTTAGCAAAGGCTTGGCGCCCAGTGGTATTGAGTATTATATGCCAATGTTTGTTGAGCACACGGCGACCTTGTTTGATTATTTGCCCGCATCGGCAGTATTTGTGTTATCAGCAGGTTTTCAGGTGATTGCTGAAGCATTTGCCGAGGACGCGCAAGAGCGTTATGAGCAACGCAAGTATGATGTCGAACGCCCTATTTTACCCCCCGACTTATTATTTTTATCTGCCAGTACCTTCATTGAAAACACAGCTCGCTTTGCTCACGTTCTGTTAGATAACAGCGTGCTATCTAAGGCGTTCAAGTGTCTGCCAGAGCTGACTATCAATACTAAATTAGAGCTACCTGCGCGCGCGTTAGCGGAGTTTGTGGCTAATTTTACAGGCAAGATTTTATTTGTGGCAGAGTCAGCAGGACGCAGAGAAGCCTTGCTGGACAAGTTGCGAAGTTATCATATTTCGGTGAAATTGTTGGAGAGTTGGGCGGCGGTGCAGGCTGAATCGGCACCAGTGTTAATGATTATTGCACCACTTGATCAAGGTTTTTGGTTTGTAGGAGACGAGACGGACGGACGCCCGTTTGCCATTCTTACAGAAGCAGTTTTATCTGGAGAAAAAGTGCAGCCGCTGCGTAAGCGTCGTAAATCTGCCGCGCGTGAACTTGAAGCTGTTATTAATAATCTGACTGAATTAACGATTGGCGCGCCTGTTGTTCATCAAGAGCATGGCGTTGGGCGTTATTTGGGCTTACAAACGCTGGATATTGGTGCTCAGGAAGCTGAATTTTTAATGCTGGAATATGCTAATAACGATAAGTTATATGTGCCTGTGTCGTCGTTGAATATGATTGGACGTTATACAGGCATGAACCCTGAGAGTGCGCCGCTGCATAAATTGGGTGGCGATCAATGGGGTAAGGCTAAGAAAAAAGCTTTGGAGCGTATTTTTGATGTGGCGACTGAGTTATTGGAAATTCATGCCAAACGCGCGTTAAAGCAGGGGGAGGCATTTGTCATAGAAAATACGGAGTACCAATTATTTGCAGACACCTTTCCTTTTGAAGAAACCCCCGATCAACGCACGGCAATTGAGGCTATTTTAGAAGATATGGCGAGTCCTCAGCCCATGGATAGGGTGATTTGTGGTGATGTTGGCTTTGGTAAGACAGAGGTCTCAATGCGTGCTGCGTTTATTGCAGTACAAAGTAGTAAACAAGTGGCGGTGTTAGTGCCCACTACGTTGCTGGCACAGCAGCATTATAAGAATTTCTGTGATCGTTTTGCGGATTGGCCATTTCGAATTGAGGTGGTGTCACGTTTTATTTCGCCTAAAAAGCAAAAACAAATTCTTGCTGAGTTGGCGACAGGTAAGGTGGATATTATTATCGGCACTCACACTTTGTTGTCACCCGATATTAACTATCACGCGTTAGGTTTAGTGGTAATTGATGAGGAGCATCGTTTTGGGGTTAGGCAAAAAGAACATTTTAAAAAGTTGCGTAATGAATTAGATATGCTGACTTTAACCGCAACCCCTATTCCCAGAACCTTAAATATGGCGATGTCTGGGTTGCGTGAAATTTCCATTATTGCCAGTCCACCCCCTAATCGTCATGCCATTAAAACATTTGTGAGTGTGTGGGTGGATGCGCAAATTAGGGAGGCGTGTTTAAGGGAAATTAAGCGTGGGGGGCAGGTGTATTTTCTGCATAACGATGTTAAATCCATGCCTAAAATGGCGGAGGATTTAATAAAGTTAATTCCTGAAGCGCGTTTGGAATTTGCTCATGGGCAAATGCCCGAACGTGAGCTTGAACGCATTATGTTAGATTTTTATCATCAGCGTTTTAATGTCTTGTTATGTTCAACGATTATTGAAAGTGGTATTGATATTCCTACTGCAAATACCATTATTATCAATCGTGCTGATAAATTAGGCTTGGCACAATTGCATCAATTGCGTGGTCGGGTGGGACGCTCACATCATCGTGCGTATGCTTATTTTGTCGTACCGCCACCAAGTCTAATGAGTAAAGATGCCGTTAAGCGTTTGGAGGCGGTGGAAAAGTCTGGTGAATTAGGGGCTGGGTTTATGTTGTCTTCCCATGATTTAGAAATTCGCGGGGCTGGGGAGTTGTTGGGCGATGATCAAAGTGGGCAGATTCAAGAGATAGGTTTTACCTTGTATACCGAGTTATTAGAACGCGCCATTGCTTCATTAAAAGCGGGTAAGGAGTTGTCTTTGGACGCGCCGTTATTGAAAAGTACGGAAATTGATGTGCAAGCCGCAGCCTTGATTCCAGAGGATTATTTGCCCGATATTCATACACGTTTAGTGCTGTATAAACGTATTGCGAGTGCCGATACCCTCGAAGAGTTGCATGAGCTTCAGGTGGAAATGATTGATCGTTTTGGTTTGTTGCCAGAGGCGGTGAAAACTTTATTTAGTCTTACTGAATTAAAGCAAGATGCCGATGCTTTGGGCATTAAGCGTATTGATGCCCATGCCAGTGGCGGAAGTATTGTGTTTAACGCTGAGCCAAATATTAATACGGAGCAGTTGATTAATTTGATTCAGACACAGGCTAACATATACAAATTTGATGGCGTTGATCGACTTAAGTTTTTTCATGCCTTTGTGTCAACAGAGGAGAAAATCTCTTTTATTGCCAAATTAATCGAAACCTTACGTTGAGTTGACGTGGTTATTTACTAGCATTTTTAATTTAAAGAGTCGTGCGATGAGTAAGCAAAAATTATCTTTCCAAGAGCAGTTATTAAAAACAGGCTTAGTGACGTCGGCTCAGGCTAAGGCGGCTAAATCCAGTAAAAATAAACAAACTCAGTTACAAAGAAAAAATAATGTGGCGGTGGTTGATGAGGCTAAAAAATTAGCCCTTATCGCGCAAGCAGAAAAAGTGGAGCGTGATAAAGAGTTAAATAGAGTGCGTAAACTGCACGAAGAAAAAAAGGCCTTGGCAGCACAATTAAAACAATTGATTGAGTTAAATCGGTATCCCCACGATGCGGCGGGCGAGGCTTATCATTTTAGCGATCAACAACGCATGAAAACTGTGTATGTGTCGGAAAAAGTACGTCAGCAACTGATTAATGGTCAAACAGCCATCGTTAAAGTTGAGCTTAAGTATGAGTTGGTGTCTCGTGACATTGCCCACAAAATAGCTGAACGTGACGCGGCGTGTGTGCTGGTATTAAATGAAGCGGTTAGTGAGGGAAGCGGTGAAGATCCGTATGCAAAGTTTCAGGTGCCTGATGATTTGCTTTGGTAGTCTTGTAGTCTTAATGAGAGTGCTGCATTAGGACTGTTCATTAGCGAGTTGAAGGTCTAATGAACAGCACTAAGCATAGGATTAATAAAGTGATGTATTGCTCGCTCGGGCAGTTTATTTTTTAGTGCTTTCTTGCGTTATGAGTTTATTCATCACCTCAATCATTTTTTCATGAGAGCCTGCAAGGGGGCCATTGGTGATGTATTTACCATTGATAATAATAGCTGGGACACCTGTGATGCCGTAACGTCCTGCAATAACAGGTGCTTGACGAAGTTTTGAATCCACTGCAAAAGAGTTGTAGGCCTCTTTAAATTGCGCTTCGGTTACGCCATGAGCGATAAAGAATTTTGCTAAGGCACTTTCTGAATCAAGTTTTTCTTTTTTGTTTTGAATGGCGTCAAAAAAATCATTGTGTACTTTGTCAACGACACCTAAGGCTTCAGCGATAAAATAGGCTTTAGCGTGTTTGCCCCATAATTCATTAAATACCGCTGGTTGACGAATAAACTCTACATTTTTAGGGAGTTTTTTTAGCCAATTAGCCAGTTCAGGCTCAAAGCTATAGCAATGGGGGCAGCCATACCAGAAGAATTCAATCACTTCGATCTTGTCGGTGTGCTGGGTAGGTTGGGGCGGTGTTAAGGTATCGTAGCCTAGGTTTTCTGCTTTAATTAAGGGCGCGCAAAGGAAGAGGCTGATGACTAAAAAAAAGGGTGATAGTTTATTTAACATGGCGTTATTGTTGAAAATAGGTGGAAAAAGAACTTAATGATTCATCATTGAGATGCGATAAGCGACGGCTTTAATCTGGTCGTCAGTCATTTTTGTTGCAATCATGTGCATCATGTTATCAGACGTGTTGCCACGTTTGCCGGCTTTAAAATCGGTGAGTGCTTGTATTAGGTAGTCTGCGTGTTGTCCTCTAAGGGCAGGAAAAGCGGCTGGTTTGTTACCTTCACCTAAGGGGCCATGGCAGGCAATGCAGGCTGATACTTCACGAGTTAAGTCACCATTTCTGTATAAGTCAGCGCCTTGGTCGATAAGCGTGGCCAGTTTTTTAGGTGCATTGACATCGTCTTCATCGTCCGCCAGCGGCATCGTATTTTTGGACAGTGTTTGGCTGGCATAATAAGCGGCAATGTCGGTCATGTCGTCATCAGATAGTGTCATGGCAATAGAGGACATCATGGCGTTTTTTCTGCTGCCATTTTTGAATGCTTGTAATTGTTTTATTAAATACGACTCGTGTTGTTGTGCAAGCTTAGGGAATGTTGATACCATGCTGTTTCCCTGTTCCCCATGACAGCTTGCACAGGACGCAGATTTTTCTAAGCCTGCATGAGTCGTTTCTGCGTGTAAGCCAGTAACAGCAAATATAAGAGTAAGTGCTAGCCACGTTTTTTTCATCAGATTCCTCCAGTGGAATAATGAATGGATAAGATAGCCGTTAAATGACTGGCCGATTAAATGCCGTCAATTTTACCTTAATTAGTCCGCTTAGGCGAGGTAGTGATGAATCCGATTTACACACAAGCTAAATTTATTAACAGTTCGCCACATTTAAAAAATACACCCGCTGATCAGGGCTTAGAGGTTGCCTTTGCCGGGCGATCAAATGCAGGTAAGTCCAGTGCCATTAATGCCTTAACACGGCAGAATTCTTTAGCGCGAACCAGTAAAACGCCTGGTCGGACGCAGATGTTAAATTTTTTTGAAATTAACGCCACAACACGTTTTGTTGATTTACCTGGTTATGGTTATGCACGCGTTCCGTTAGAAGTTAAAAAAGAGTGGCATAAATTAATGGAGGCTTATTTACGTCATCGTAAGTCGTTGTGCGCGATAGTGTTGGTCATGGATATTCGTCATCCCTTGACTGACTACGATAAACAAATGATCGAATGGTGTGAGCATGTTCAGTTACCGATTCATATTTTGTTAACTAAATCTGATAAACTGGCTTTTGGTGCAGCTAAAGGTACGTTGTTGCAGATTCAAAAAACCTTAGGGCAGGTTTCAGTGCCGCTCTCGGTACAATTATTTTCTGCCTTGAAAAAAACGGGTATTGACGATGTGCATTTCGCGTTAGACAGATTTTTTTCTGCTGAGAAAATAGTGCAAGAGCAGTCTGATTTGGGCGAGTAATCATTCGGCCTTGGTCTGAAAAATTATTTAAGATAAAAATAACTTCGTTAATCTATTGGTTTTCTCAATTTTGATACTAAAATTATGAGTTGTGGACGTTAATAATCCTTATCGAATACGAAAAAATGGATTGCACTTTCAAACAAATTCTAAGTATGATTGTTGTTTGTATCGTCTGTAAAAGCATAACTTGGGGGAGAAATGGAAATAACACTTGAACTACTTCAGAAAAAAATTCTGATTGTAGATGATGCGCCATCGATACGCTCGTTAACAAAAGCTATTCTTCGTGAAGCTGGTTTCACGCATGTTTTTGATGCACAAGATGGAAATGAAGCGTTAGCTTTAATGAAAAAAGTTAAGATTAACGTGGTCATTTGTGATTGGAATATGCCCGGTATGACTGGGCTGGAATTATATAATGCGGTCAAGCTTGATCCAAAAATGCCAACGCCGCCTTGGATAATGCTAACGTCTTCATCTGAAGGCAATAAAGTAAAAGAGGCTATTCAAGCGGGCATTACCTCTTATATTATTAAGCCATATAAGCCAGATAATTTATTGAAGCAGGTGATAGGTAAAATTAGCGCAACCTAATTTTAGGTGTACATTAAGCAAATTATCAATTAGAAGACGTTGATCAATTTGCTTAGTTGAAGAGGTAAAGCGTGATGTCTTGTTAAAATAATTCTATGTTATCCATGTCTTCCATCTCAATAGCTCGTCGATCTTTTTCGGCAATGGCTTCTTCTTTTGTTTTTCCTTGAAGAATGGCGTCAAACATCATTTTTTCAGATTCCATCGTGTATTTTGAACGAACTTTATTTTGCAGTTTAAGCCATTCTTCTGGGTTATAAATATAATCAGGGCGTTCAATTAACGTTGATAATCCCACTAAGTTTAACGTTACATGCTGCAAACATTGCACCATTCGGTCATAAAACTGAAAGGCAATGACAGAGCTTTGTATTTTTTCAGATGTTTCCGCGCAACTCGCCAGTGCTTTGTCTCGCATCGCATTAGGCTCCATTTCCAATAAATAATTATTAATAATGGTCATGTGATCTGCTAACGAGGTAAATGACTCTGTTAGCGTGTTGACAGATAAATCGCCTTCTTTCATTAAATCGTCAACTTGGGCTGCGGCTAAAGTAAGCAGTTTGACGGTTTCTCGTATCTGGCTCCAGTCAAGGTCAGGTTTATTTGAAGAGGAAGCGAACATATTTAATATCCAGTATTGTTTGTAGTGAGGTGTGTAAGCAGTTTTGCATTAAGTGCGTAGTGTTAATTGCGTACATTAACAAGGTAAAGACACATTCAAATAGTATCGATTATACGTCATGAGCTTGAGTATTTATGGTTTTAATTAGTGTTTACTGACTTTTAATTGTTTGATTAAGAGGTCAGTAATTCGGTAATAAGTAAGGTTTATAACATCATGGCGCTTAAATTAGGGTGCTCTATGGGGCGAATTCCTAAGGGCCAGTGCAATGTGCGTTCAGCTTCTAAAATAGGGAGGTCATTAATGCTGGCATAGCGACATTGCATTAAGCCCTGTTCATTAAATTCCCAATTTTCATTGCCATAAGATCGGAACCAAGCACCTTCATGAGTATGCCATTCATAAGCAAAACGAACGGCAATGCGATTGTCAGCAAACGCCCATAATTCTTTTATCAATCTGTAGTCTAGCTCAGTAGCCCATTTGCGCTGTAAAAAAGCAATAATTTCTTCGCGACCATTAATAAATTCTGAACGATTACGCCAGTTGCTGTTTAAAGTATAAGCTAAGGCTACCTTTTCTGCATCACGAGTGTTCCAAGCGTCTTCGGCCATGCGAACTTTTTGGCTTGCGGTGGACAAGGTAAATGGCGGGATGGGTGGGCGTAATGGTAAGGTAGGTGTCATAAGAGATTGTTATAATATATTAAAGGTTAATTTTAAGCGTGGTGCGTTACAGTCAATAATACATTTTATGCTAGTTACATTAAGAAATTATGAGAAAAAATTTTTTTGTTATTGATAAGGTAAATGGTTAAATGCTCAGTTAGGTATTATTAATGTAATAGTATTGTAGATTCAGTTGTTTTTCTTCACTTTATTTATTTTTACGGGTAAATAAAGAGATATTTTTTAATGATATTACGCACTTTTAGTTATGAAAATTGGTAAGCTTTATATTATTTCAGCGCCTTCTGGGGCAGGTAAAACCAGTTTAGTGAGGCAGTTGCGTGCAGATTTATCTGGATTGGGCGTGTCGGTTTCCTATACAACGCGTGCTATGCGTAAGGGAGAAGTGCATGGTCACGATTATAATTTCGTGTCTTATGATGAATTTCATGCCATGTTGTCGCAAGGTGCTTTTTTAGAATATGCACAGGTGTTTGATAATTTTTACGGGACGGCATGTGTGTCTGTGGAAGAAAAATTACAGCAGGGCTTGGATGTGATTTTAGAAATAGATTGGCAAGGTGCGCAACAAGTAAAGCGATGGCATCCTGCGTGTATTAGTGTGTTTATTTTGCCTCCTTCGTTGGTGGTTTTAGAGCAACGTTTAACCGCACGAGGACAAGATGAGGCGCAGGTGATTGCTCGACGTATGCAGGATGCAGTTGCTGAGATCAGTCATTACAAAGAATTTGATTATGTCATTGTAAATGATGTTTTTGATGAGGCGTTAATGCAATTAAAGGCCATCATTATTAGTCAGCGTCTTGTATTGATTAGGCAGGAAGCTGTGTTGCAGTTTTTATTAAAGTCATTACAGGCGTAAGCTTGATTTTTTAACATAAATCATCTGGTAAATTTAAATTATTTTATATATGAAACATATTCCAACGGTTGGTTTTATTAGTTTGGGCTGTCCAAAAGCATTGGTTGATAGTGAAAAAATTTTAACTGGCTTGCGAACAGAAGGGTATGCCATCTCATCAACGTATCAGGATGCAGATATTGTGGTGGTTAATACCTGTGGATTTATTGATGCAGCAGTGGAAGAGTCGTTAGATAGTATCGGTGAGGCCATTAAAGAGCATGGGCGGGTTATTGTTACGGGGTGTTTAGGGGCGCGCGAAGCTGATATTAGAGCGCGTCATCCACAGGTACTGCAGGTTACCGGTGCGCATGCTTATGAGGAAGTGATGGCAGCGGTGCATACACATTTGCCTCCTAGGCATGATCCTTTTGTCAGTTTAGTTCCGCCGCAGGGGATTAAGTTAACCCCCTCGCATTATGCGTATTTAAAAATATCAGAAGGCTGTAACCATCGTTGTACCTTTTGTATTATTCCTTCGTTGCGAGGCGATTTAGTTAGCCGACCCTTAGACGATGTATTGCTTGAGGCAGAAAAATTAGTCGCCGCAGGCGTGAAAGAGCTTTTGGTGGTGTCTCAAGATACCAGTGCGTATGGACTTGATCTTAACTATCAAGCGGTGAATTGGCGTGGGCAATCGGTGCAAACACGTTTTTATGAGCTAGCTGATAAATTAGGTGAATTAGGCTGTTGGGTGCGTATGCATTATGTGTATCCTTATCCTCATGTAGATAAAATTATTCCATTAATGGCTGAAGGTAAGGTGTTGCCTTATTTAGATATTCCCTTCCAGCATGCGAATAATCGTCTCTTAAAATTAATGAAACGTCCGGCAGCAAGTCAAAATAATTTAGAAAGAATTAATGCTTGGCGTGCACTATGTCCTGAAATAACATTACGCAGTACCTTTATTGTTGGTTTTCCTGGCGAGACGGAGGAAGAGTTTACTGAGTTATTGGCTTTTCTTACGGAAGCGCGTTTAGATCGGGTAGGGTGTTTTGCGTATTCACCTGTACAGGGTGCTGTGGCAAATGCCTTGCCTAATGCGGTGCCTGAAGAGATAAAGCAAGAGCGATTAGCAAGGTTTATGGCACTTCAAGCTAAGATTAGTGCAGAGCGCTTACAGCAACGCGTTGGCAGAATTGAAACAGTGCTTGTAGATGAGGTCGTTGCAGAGGGTGCGGTCGCCAGAAGTAAAGCAGATGCGCCAGAAATTGATGGGCAGGTTTTTATTGATGGTGCCACGCACTTAACCGTGGGGGAATTTGTAACAATTGAAATTGAAGAGGCAGATGAGCATGATTTGTGGGGACATTTGGTGTAACGAAGGCCAAATGAAAAAAGCAAATATCCGGTGAATAAAACAAAAAAAACCCAGTTGTTACGCTGGGTTTTTTTATTTACGATTTTAACTTAAAGTGCGATTGAGCTAGAAACTTTTTGTTTTGATCCATCTGGATCATCCATACAACCAGCCAAACCAACAATCATTAATGCCATAGCTAAAAGTGCTAATATTTTTTTCATAATTTATCCTCCAAAAGGTTTTAACTTATTTTATTTATTGTGCGTCAATCAATGAAAGCACGGGTGAATTTATATCATGACTGGAATATCGATGCAATAATAAAAGTCATCTAACTGTGTTAGCGCTTTAGAGTGAATTGATGTCATTGGGTAAATGGTAAATGATTTTATTATCCTGCCACTGAGCATCGCCAATGCTTAGCCAAGGTGACGAAAAGTTCTTATGTAGTTGATCGTAAACCCAGTAATTTGGTGCGTTAATTTTTTTAAGATGAATATGAAAGACTGTTGTATTTAAATTTAAGCCCAAGTGTTGTCCCCAAAAAGCAGTCACTTTCATAATAAATTTATGCAGGCGCGCATTGTCAATAGTGGGTGTTACGGCAATATTTGCCCACATAGACTGGACGCGCCCCCAATTGGGCGCAAGCAGTCGGCCTTGTTCATTAACAAAAGGCAGCCAGTTTTCTTTACCATTTGTATCGGTGTAGGTAATGGCAAGAATTCGATCATAACCCTTGAAGTGATCGTGCAAATATAATGCGTGTGGTGCAATCCCTAAAAAGGTCTGTGAGATGCTAAGTAGTGCATTGCTGGCTTGAGTTAAGGGAATTGTTATGGCGTTGGGCTGTTGTTTTAAGTCTAGTCGGTAAATGATGCCATAATGCACGGTGCTATTTAATTGCAAAACAAGAAGAGCAATAATGATTTTTGATAATTTACGGGCGAAGTTTTTAGGCTTGTGGGTGGCGAAGTTTTCAAATAAGTAATAGTAGAGTGTGTTCTCTTGGTAGGGCGATATTACCAAACAGGTCTCAGTGCAGAGGGTACGTTGACGATTATCGGCAATCGCACGGTATTTATTTTTTGCTAACGAATAAATGCCAGGTAGTTTTAAAAAAACACTCGCAGGATAGGTGTAAATCATGTGAAAACCGATTTGGATATACGTATCTACGCCAGCATAAACTTGCTGCTGTTGGTCTACAGCGTATAAATCAGTTAATAACGTAGCAAGGTTAAGATGCTTAGGCGCGGAGTGTGATGCAGAAAATTCTTGAGCGCTTCGAAAATCAATGCGTTTGAACAGGTCAAAGTGATTAAGTATCGTTACGGTGCGATTGCATAACGGGCATTGTTGATCATAAAAAACCGTTAAGCTGGGTTGCTTGGCCGTACAACGTTGGCGAAGTGCTTGCCACCATTCATGTGGAATTAAGAGGCTATAAAAAATAAGCATCCCCAAACCAAACGGATAAATATTTAAGGACAGTGTTATGCCCAAGTGCAGTCCTGCACCAATGAACAAATAAACGAAGCGTAATGTCTTATGCCAAAATAAAAATAAAAAGGTAAATTGAAAAACTAAAAT
>QYQN01000144.1 GCA_007280895.1 Methylococcaceae bacterium | reverse complement strand
TGTTGAGTATTGCTATGATTTCGTTCATGGTCAGTTTGGGTGTGAATGCTCTGTTAGAAGTGGTATTCTACCTTCTCTGACCTTTCTCTTTCCTTCGATATCTATAAATTACTCATGCCAATTGGCGAAGGTATTGACCTGATAAAGCAATAAAATTCGCCAACCAAACAGAAAGGGACATCCATAACAAATCAAACACCGGATAAAACATTAGGTTGAGGCGCGTCATTGCAGGATTTTTACCTGAATTTGCCATTAACCGATGCGTCTCCCATAACTCAATCTGCAACACATATTTGATAAGCAGATAAATAGTGACAATAAAAATAATTAAAAATAATCCAATAGCAAGCTCCCTAAAAATCATAAATAGCAAGCCTATACTGACTAGCGCCACATTAACAACATACAATACTAAGGCAACATGGTACTGTTTAAGGCCATAACCAAGTAACCGATGGTGCAAATGGTCTTTATCCGGCTGCATGACTTTAACTATCGGTTGGCCATTGCGTTTGGCCAATTCTTTACGGATTGAACGCCGCCAAATTGCCAGTAAAGTATCAATAACAGGAATACCTGCAATAAAAAAAGGCGCTGATAACAAGACAAATAAAGAAACCTTCCCTCCCACATGAAAACTAATGCTTGCCAAAGCAAATCCTAAAAACATACTCCCGGTATCCCCCAAAAACACCTTGGCTGGAAAAAAATTATGGTAAAGGAAACCGGCGCAAGCACCCGCCAATGCCAAACAAATTAATCCGTCACCTGGAGATCCACGAAGAATAAAAACCATAGCTAAACCAGCAGTAGAAATCATTGCCAGCCCTGAACACAAACCATCTAAACCATCAATTAAATTAAACGCATTAATAATGGCAAGCGTCCAAAACAAGACAATAACCAACCCACTGACCAAACCAAAGTTAAACCCTAATAAACTAACCTGAGAGCCTGACAATAGATAAAGGCAAGTAGTCGCTATAGCCTGGCCTGCCAGCTTTGTTAAAGGCGACATGCCATGATGGTCATCCACTAAACCGACCACCAACAAAATGGCTGAGGAAATTAAAAAAGCCTGCCACCAACTAGCGCCTAACTGACCGTTAAAATCAGGCCAGAAGTGATAATAAAGCATATAACAAGCAATGTTGAAAGCAATAAACACCACAAGTCCGCCGCCTAATGGTGTTATTTTTTCATGGATACAACGTTCGTTAGGCACATCCATTAAGCCAATACGTGGTGCCACACGTATGAATAATGGTGTTAGTAAAATAGAGCTAGCCGTTGATAAACCAAAAATAGCCAGGTATTTAATCAGATCCGACATCCCGTGCCTTTTAAAAATAAGAATTTAGAAAAAATACATTAATATCAATCGAATGCCCAATGAATTTCGAGCGTCTCTTGGATTATTTGATAACACTTTTTACGTTTCAATAGCCAACGCCCAGTCGAACCACATCTGGTGACTTCTTGGCATTTTAGCCCATTGGGGCAATAAGTAATAAATTAATATTGCTTCGCCAGCAATTCGGAGCACAGTAGTAGCGCAGTCTATAAATCAATCAGTTAATGATAAGGTAACTCGCAATAATAAATCCCCCACAGCTATCGTTCCCACGCTCCGGCGTGGGAATGCCGCCAGTGACGCTCCAGCGTCACGCAACGCTGGAGCGTTGCCGGATGAATTCCCACGCCGGAGCGTGGGAACTATTCGGATACACACTTCTGCGTATAATGCAAACTACTTATCAGTAGCTCATCAATGTTGCTATGATCTGTCTAACGACCACCTCGGGCGAGAAGAGTTTAACTGACAACGCTCGACAACGGGCAGATATATTTTTATCACCAGCGATTTCGTCCGCAAAATCTTCAGCTAAACGCTGCAGGGTACCAATCGAGTAATCTGTACAAACCCGTCCAACACCTTCACGCTCAATAATATCCGCCAGATCATTTCCAGGGTTAATGCTAGCCAATACCGGCAAACCACCCTGCATATAGGAAAGAAACTTTCCGGGAATATTGTGTGTTTTGTGGCGGGGATCTAGCGCGACGATGCCAACCTGACACTGAGCGTACAATCCAGGTATTTCGGAAGGCTCCACCTCATCGTAGAAAACAACGTTGTCCAACCCACGAGCTTTGGCATCTTTACGCAAACTATCAACATCACTGCCCCGACCTACAAAAAGAAAACCAATATCTCGCCGACTATGCAAACGCTCCGCTAGATCAATCAGGATGCCCATCCCCTGTGCCACGCCCATGTTCCCCGCATATACAAAAATAGTACGGCCAGCGAGAGGGCTATCAGCCACCGAAATACTGCAACCAACATTCGACGCATCCGCAAGCCAGTTTTGAAGCACCTCTATACACCGTCCGGATTGTGAAGCCCACGTATCGAAATAAGGCAAATTGGCTGGTGTCTGCACACCAATCACGTTTGCAACAGAGTACTGATAACGCTCGATGATTTTAAAAAATCGGTAAGGCAATCCTCGCCCCATTAGCCCCATGTCCACAGCCCACTCGGGGAAGATGTCGCGAACAATGAGATAACTACGGCAAGTGCTAGCTTTTTTTAGCGCATTCACTAGAGGGCCAAGGAAAATAGTTGGTGAGTACCAGACCACACCATCCCACCGTATATCTGCCAACGGGCTTTTGCGAAGGTTGCGCAGCATAACAAATGGCATCAGAAATTCTGCAATGGTTCGCCTAACATAGTGAGTATCCCTGGTTCTGGGGGCTTTGAGCCTAAGCACCTGAACTCCATTCAAGTCTTCCAGCAACCATGGCTGATCAATGTCTGAGGCCGGAATCAGCACGGTGGGCTTGTGGCCTTGCCTGACAAGCTCAAGAGACAGATCTCGCAACTGCACAGCACCCGATGAACGTAACGGTGGAAAAGCATCAGCAATCAAAGCAATACGCATCAAATGACCTATAACTCAATATTTTTTCCAAACTACACGGTTCACATAGTCCGTATAGCTATGGATGATACGCACTACTTTGTCTGAAACATTCGGCATGCTGTAGTCAGCAACCAGCCTAAGTCCACGGTCATCACCTCGCGATTGTTTTTCCAGAATAGCCAACCCCTGTCGCACACGTTCAACTTCAAGCCCCACCATCATCACAGCGGCTTCCTCCATTCCTTCCGGTCGTTCATGTGCTTCACGCAGATTAAGTGCAGGAAAATTAAGGATTGACGATTCTTCATTGATCGTCCCACTATCAGAAAGCGAAGCTTTCGCCGATAACTGCAATTTGACGTAATCATGGAAACCAAGCGGCTTTAATAATTGCACCTGGGCATGAAATTTAGAATGCGTTGCATCAATCCGCTTTTGGGTACGTGGATGTGTCGATACAATCACTGGCAAGTTATAGTCTTCTGCGATAGCGTTTAGCACATCAATCAACTTAGCAAATGCCTGAGGTGACTCGATATTTTCTTCACGATGCGCACTGACAACAAAATAATCGCCTTCCACAAGTCCCAAGCGACTCAAAATATCCGAAGCATCAATTCGAGACCGATAGTACGTTAGCACCTCAAACATCGGACTCCCTGTTTTAATTACCCTATCTGGCGATAGACCTTCCCTAAGCAGATAATCCCGGGCAATAGTGCTATAGGTCAAATTAATATCAGCCGTATGATCAACAATGCGCCGATTTATCTCTTCAGGTACTCGCATGTCAAAACAGCGATTCCCCGCTTCCATGTGAAAAATGGGGATTTTTCGACGTTTTGCCGGAATCACTGACAGGCAGCTATTAGTATCCCCCAAAACAAGCATCGCTTCTGGTTGTACCTCAGCCAACACCTGATCTACAGCAATAATCAAATTACCAATGGTTTGCGCAGCACTAGCACTATTAGCGGCACTGTTCAGGAAATAATCCGGTTTCCGTACACCCAAATCATCAAAAAAAATCTGATTCAATTCGTAATCGTAATTCTGACCGGTATGAACCAGCACATGATCACAATCCTCATCCAAACGAGCCAACACACGAGATAACCGGATAATCTCAGGTCGCGTACCAACAACAGAAACAATTTTTAATTTCTTCATGCTTAAACCTTATGCGCGATGGTATCTGGGTGTTGGCGATCAAAAATCTCATTCGCCCAAAGCATCACCATCATTTCTTCCTCACCCACATTAGTAATGTCATGCGACCAACCGGGAATAGTTTCAACGATCATAGGCTGTTCACCCGAAGTAAAAAGTTCGTAAGTTTCATTGCTCAAAATATTACGAAAGCCAAAGCGGGCATTCCCTTTAATAACTAGAAACTTTTCAGTTTTAGAATGATGATAATGACCGCCACGGGTTATACCTGGATGTGCAGTAAAGAAAGAAAACTGCCCTGAATCCTGAGTTTTAAGCATCTCGACAAACACACCTCTAGGATCACTAAATTTAGGCACTTCATAAGCAAAGGCATCAGGTGACAAATAACTCATGTAAGTCGAATACAACGCACGCACTAGGCCCGCGCCTACTTTTTCCGAAATCAACGAATGACGGCTATCTCGGAACGCTTCCAGTTGCTGCGCCAGTTCGCCAACTGTCGTTTGATACTGAATTGATACAATGGCAAACTCCGTAGCGTCAAGTTTCGGCTTATCCGTTAGTACACGGATAAACTCGTCAACGACATCATCCACATAAACTAACGATAATACGGTATTGTTATCGTTTATTTGAATCGGTAAGCCTATTGCTGTGTTATGGCAAAACGTTGCCACCACCGAGTTATAGTTAGGTTTACACCATTTTCCAAAAACATTAGGTAAACGATAGATATAAACGGATGCCCCAGTTTGGGCGGCATAGTCGCGTAAGGCATGTTCAGCATCCAGTTTGCTTTTACCGTAAGGATTATCCAGCACAGCCTGTGTTGATGACGTGAAAATAACCGGAACATGCCGCCCGCACTCAAGCAACGCCTGACACAAACCTTGGGTAAGACCGGTATTGCCCAACACAAATTCTTCCGGCGATGGCGGACGGTTTACACCCGCCAAATGCACAACCGCATCGATAGCTGAAACAAGTTCAGGCAATTGTGATACCGATGTTTGCCGTGAAAACGTGGCAACTTCAAAACCTTCCAATTCGCCAAAGCGCACGATAAGATTTTTGGCGATAAACCCGTCTGATCCCGTAATTAAAACTTTCATAGTTAGTTAAGCGCCTGCCTGGAGCTCATCTTTGATGAAATCAAGCTGTATTAACAACTCAACCATGCCATCAACATCCAAGCGTTCGGTATTCTCTGAAGTATAATCCTGTTCTTGAGATAACTCCTTTTCTCCCTCTTCATAATACATCCCATAATTCAAGTCTCTGGTATCGGCGGAAACTCTAAAATAGCCACCTAAATCCTCAGCCTTTAAATACTCTTCCCGAGCCAATAAAGCCTCATGCTTCTTTTCACCATGCCGTGTACCCAAAATACGAATTTCATTATTGGCATTGAAGATCTTTTTTAACGCTTCAGCCAGCGTTAAAACAGTCGCAGCGGGTGCTTTTTGCACAAACGTATCACCCTGCACACCATTCTTAAAGGCAAATAAAACCAGATCAACGGCATCGGGCAAAGACATCATAAAACGCGTCATATCCGGATCAGTGATGGTTAATGGTTTGCCCGCTTTAATCTGCTCGACAAACAAAGGGATGACAGAGCCCCTAGAAGCCATCACATTACCATAACGGGTGTTACACATAACAGGGCCGCCTATAGGCACATTGCGTGACGTCGCAACCGTCACTTTTTCCATTAACGCCTTGCTCATCCCCATCGCATTAATCGGATAAACCGCTTTATCGGTACTTAAGACAATCGCATTTTTAACATTATTTTTAATCGCGGCTTTTAAGGTGTTCTCTGTCCCTAAGACATTGGTTTTAACCGCTTCAATAGGGTAAAACTCACACGAAGGCACTTGTTTTAAAGCCGCAGCGCTAAACACATAATCAACACCCCGCATTGCCGTATCGATGCTATCGAACGAGCGCACATCGCCGATATAAAATTTGATCTTGTCGTTGTGGTAAAGCAAGC
>QYQN01000088.1 GCA_007280895.1 Methylococcaceae bacterium | reverse complement strand
GATAGCAAACTGATCTTTGCCTTTACCACCTATTAATGAATCTGTACCGTAGCCTCCTTGCAGCACATCATTACCTATGCCACCATTAAGCACGTCATTACCTGCACCGCCAAATAAACTGTCTTGCCCTACTGAGCCTAGCAAACTATTGTCAGCATCATTCCCAATAAGTAAGTTATTGCTACGATTACCGATAAGCGTACTGGCACTGTTGCCTGCGTCAAGTATGCCATATTCAATGTCTTGAGGCAGGGTGTAGCTTAACCATTGTGCAGGAATTATCACTGTATCGCTATCTGTTAGCAGGCCATTATCTTTTATAAGATCTATCTCTTCGTCAGTTAAATAATAAACATCATTACCTATGCCGCCGCTTAACGTGTCGTGGCCTGCACCACCATTTAAGCTGTCATTTCCAGTCCCACCGTCCAGCAGATCATTGCCGATTCCTCCTAGCAGGTGGTCAGCTAAGGCGCCACCAGTTAAGCTGTCATTACCATCTAAACCTTGCAGTACATCATTAAGCTGCTTGATGCCTACAACCTGAAATAAGTGTGTTGCAGTGTCTATTACACTGGTATCGAATAGACTGTCGCCTTCTATCAGTAAGGGTTTGTCTCTTGGCGTACCTTGAGGAATGATGCCAAGATTAGTTAAGGTGACATCTTCTGTATTCATCAGAGCAATGTTAACGAGCTGTTTATATTTGCTATCAGCACTGTCAATATTAGCAATGATGTTATAGCTTTGCTTGCTATCGAGTTGGTAATTATTTTGCCCGATTACAAGGAGTTGCTGCTGAGTAAACCACGTGGTTGCAGTGAAGATCATTTCTGTCGTAGTGACCACGCCTTTGCTGGGATCGCTGCTGGTAAAGGTGATGGTGACGTCATTAGAAGGTTTGGCTGATAAGCTAAGCCCAATACTTAGGGGTTCGCCATTTTCCTTGGTAACAGGCGCGTCATTAGGCATGGTAACGCTTAGAAAACCTTGCACTACAGCGCTGGCGGTACTGACTTGTTCCACTGCACCAAACTGATCGGTATAGCGTGCACTGATAATTAACGCTTTGCCAATATCTGCAACGCTGGGCGTATAACTGTTGCCAGTGCCCACCACTGTTCCCTCACGTTGCCAGCTATAAGCGATTGCCCCTAAGCCATCTTCATCTGTCAGCGTATTGGTGACGCGTAGGGCTTGCCAGACGCGTGGTATCGCTGCGCTTAACACTAAGCTGCCAGTGGGCAAATCATTTTTATTTAGTACGGCGGCAGTGGCTTGGCTTGTTACTTTTTCTTGCGTGCCAAAATCATCGGTATACGTTGCCGTGACAGTAATGACTTTGTTTGTCTGCGCTTGCGTTAAGCTGAACTGTGAATCCGTGCCCACCGTCACGCCATTGGCTTGCCATTGATAAGTGATTGCCCCTAAGCCATCTTCATCAATCAGAGTATTACTGGTTGTTAAGCTTACTCCTTGCTGAGCTTCGCCAATAATCGTTAGCGTTCCGGTGGGTGCATCGTTACGATTAGTGACCACATCGGTCTCATTACTGGCTTTGCTTTCTCGTGTGCCCAAGCTGTCGGTGTAACTAGCAATGGCTGAAATGGATTTACCCACCTCCTGCTGAGATAACACTAAAGCATTACCTGTTGTTGCTTTAATCTCAACCCCATTAGCAAACCATTGATAGCTGATTGTGCCTAGGCCTTCAAGATCAGCAAGGCTAGAGGCGGCGATTAACTGCTGATTTTGAACAAGTTCTCCTGAAATGGTTACGGTACCCGTAGTCGAATCATTAACAGGGTTTATTTTTAGTATTTGCGTAGCCTTGGTTGTGCCGCCATAACCATCAGTAACAACATAGCTTAAGGTGGTCTCGCCGTTATAATTTTCAGCGGGAATAAACGTCCAGTAACCATCAATTCTTTTGATACTGCCGTGTTCGGTAGACAAATTAATAACTGTTAACAGATCGTTATCGGCATCGGTGAAGCCTTGTAATAAGTCACTACTATTTAATACATAAGGTGTGTCTTCCATACTTGGCAGTAAACTCACTGCCATTGTGCGTTGCGGAGTATCATTAATATTGCTAATAAGGGCAGTGCCTGTGCTAGTTTTGCTTTCTAATGTACCCGCACCATCGGTATAACTTGCCATTACGGTGATAACTTTACCCACCTGCGCCTGCGTTAAGGTCAAAACGGGGTTCGTCGCATTGCTAATAGCATTGCCATCTGCCAACCATTGATAACTTATTGAATTAAAACCTTCCCTATCCACTAAAGTATGATTTGCTGTCAATACTTGCCCTTGTTGAGTATCACCTGAAATACTTACTTCACCCGTAGGTAATTCATTAAGAAATTGGATAATAACGTATTGAGTGGCCGTAATGTTACCTCCGTAACCATCCGTTACGGTATACGAAAGGGTAAGCGAACCACTGTAATCAGTCGTTGGGTTTAATGTCCATGAGCCATCATTGTTATTAAGCACACTGCCATGATCAATAGTTAAGTTAACTGCAGTTAAGGTATCGTTATTAGCATCTGCAAACCCCTGAATCAACTCGCTATTCTTGACTATGTAAGGGATGTCTTCAGTACCATCTACTAAGAATGCAGTGCCCGTGCTATTTATTAAAAGGGCAGTGCCAGTGGGTACACTATTGTTAACCCCTTGATAAACGTCATTCGTTGCGATATCTGCAAAACTGACAACACCTGAGCTTAATTCGCTGGCGACGGTGGTGCTAGTTCCACCATACAAATCACTCCCCCAAGTGACCACCGAGCCATCTTGAAGTAAGGCGGCAAACGCTCTGGCTGTAGCATAAATGCCTACAACATCAACTGTCCCATTTAACGCAGAAGCGACCTTACTGCTATCACCACCTGCTGTACTTTCCCCCCAAGTGATTACTGAACCATTGCTGCGTATAGCGGCAAATGCTGAGCCATTAGCCATAATTTGCAGTACATCAATATCACCATTTATTGCACTGGTGACAGCACTACTATCGCCGCCTTTATCACTATTTCCCCACGTAATCACCGAACCATCACTGCGTATAGCGGCAAAAGCGGCATCAGTGGCAACAATCTGCGTGACATCAATAATACCTGTTAACGCACTGGTGACGGCACTGCTATCACCGCCAGACGTACTTAATCCCCACGTAATCACTGAACCATCACTCCGCAAGGCGGCAAATGCGGACTCAGTGGCAACAATCTGTGTAACATCAAGGTCACCATTTATCGCACTAGCAACAGCACTGCTGTCACCGCCAGACGTACTTAATCCCCAGGTAATCACCGAGCCATCACTACGCAAGGCGGCAAAAGAATTTTTAGTGGCATATAGATTCATGACATCAATATCACCATTTATTGCACTGGCGACTGTCGTGCTACTGCCCCCATAAGCATTCGCCCCCCATGTGACCACTGAACCATCAGTGCGTAAGGCAGCAAATGCGAAGTTTGTAGAAACAATATGCGTGACATCAACTGCCCCACTCAACATCGTTGCGACTGTCGTGCTATTGCCCCCATAAATACTCGCTCCCCATGTGACCACTGAACCATCAGTACGTAAGGCAGCAAACGCATAATAATTAGCATAAATCTTAGTGACATCAGTATCACCATTCAACATAGTCGCTACTGTCGTGCTAGTTCCACCATAATCACTATTCCCCCATGTAATAACAGAACCATCAATTCGTAAAGCAGCAAAGGCATAGCCTGTTGAATATAGTTGTGTAACGTCGTTCGTCCCATTTAACTCCGTAGCGACTGCTGTACTGCTACCCCCAGAAGCACTATTCCCCCACGTGATGACAGAACCATCATTGCGTCGAGCAGCAAACGCCGTGTTAGTAGAATAAATTTGCAATACATCAATCGTGCCATTTAAATCGGTAGCGACTGCTGAACTGCTTCCCCCAGCACTACTACTCCCCCAAGTGACCACCGAGCCATCATCTTTAATAACAGCAAAAGCGTAGGTGTTTAGGAATTCTCCAGAAGAATGCCCTACGTATAAAAGCGTATTTGTCGTAACGGTGACGGTGTAATGAGAGGGCATAACAATTCCAACTATATAAGGTTAAAGATAATCAATACAGGCGATTGAGCAGCAACAAAAGTAAGGGGCAGCGCGTTTAGCGTACCCGTTTATAAAATAAGGTTTTGTTAATCATAGCATTCACTCAAGCAAGGCAATATTAAAATGGCTGAGGTCTTAGCGTCAGTGCTTACGCTTAACTTTAGGCCGCAATGTTTATAAGGGCTGGATGCTGCGCGACAGTGTCTAAATGGATGTACAGAGTATTAAAAAGGCTTTAGCTTTGTTAAGCAATAGCTGAAGCTAGTGAACGCCTTGTCCACAGGTGATTTTATTTGAACTACCCTTACAAATAGCGTACAACTCATCCTGTTTTTATCCCTGTAATGTCTACTGTAATCTATTTTTTTAATCCACTATTAAGGTATTTATCATGGCAAAAAATATTCGTATTCTTCCTAATCAATTGTTCACCAGTGAAAGGGGTGATAATGTTAGCTTATCAATCGTGCTTACTGAATCACCAACATCTGGGCGTTTTGTTGGGCTAAATTTTTCTAGCTCGGACGAGAGTGAAGCGGTTCTTGGTAACGCCAGTCTGGTCTTTACTGCAAATAATTGGAATATCCCACAAGAAGTCAGTGTCACAGGTCAAGATGATGCGCTTGATGATGGCAGTATTGCGTATTTAATTAATGGCTCTGTTGATCCTGCCAGTACTGATGTGGATTATCGTCAGATGACAATTAATCCCATCACTCTAAGCAATGAGGAAGATGTCACCCTTAGTTTATTAACCAATGAAACACCTCGCATCCCTGTAGGAACACCTTTAGATAGAGCCTTAAAAATTTATGGTGATGCCATTATTGATAGCAACACGCTTGATCCCAATACTGGCTTATATGAAGTGCTGGGTAGTCGCTTTCAAAATGATGTACTGCAAGGTTTGCATGGCAATGACACCTTGTTTGGTGGCAATCTGCAAGATGATATTTCTGGCGATCTGGGGGATGATGCGTTGTACGGTGAAAATGACGAAGACTTTTTATATGGAGATGCAGGCAATGACACATTATGGGGTGGCATGGGTGCAGATAACTTATTTGGTGGCGAGGGTGATGATGTTTTAGATGGTGGCGTGGGTGATTTAGCCGTAGATGTCTTATCAGGCGGAGCAGGTAACGATACCTATTATTTAAGCTATGGTGAGGTCGATACAATCAGAGATAACGGCTTGGTTACGGATACTGATACGGTCATTATGCCTTACAATTTATCAAGTTATACCTTAGCGCGGACGATTGAAAATGGCACTATTAGTGCCGGCACCGAGCCTAGTAATCTAGCAGGTAATGCCGCTGACAACACGCTTATCGGTAACAATGGTAATAATCGTTTAAATGGTAGTAGTGGTGACGATAGCGTGTGGGCAGGTCATGGCAATGACGTTATTTTAGTGGGGTCGGGTGCGGATGTGGTGGACGCAGGTGTGGGTAATGACAAAGTGCTTGCTGGTAGTGATGCGCTGGGGGACTCGCTTTCAGGGGGGGCTGGCAATGATACGCTTGTTGCCAGTGCAGGCAACGATACCTTACTGGGTGGCACGGGTGTGGATGTGTTAACTGGTGGCAAAGGTGCAGATACCTTTGTGCTGGATACATTGCAAGCACGCGTTGATAGCATTACTGATTTTAAACCTCTTGAGGACAGTATTGAATTAAGTGCAAGCGTGTTTGAGGCCTTAGCTAGCAATGGCCCACTTACGGCGAGTCATTTTGTGGTGGGCGATGCGGTTCAAAATTTAACTGATTATATTATTTACAATCCAAAGACTGGGGTTATTGCGTATGACAGTGATAGTAATGACGAGCTTGCACCCATTCCTGTCATAGTGGTTTCGGTTAATACGGCCATCAGTAGTGCTGATTTTATCTTCAGTTAAGAAAAATCCAACCCCTGTAGGTGCGAAAAATTCGCACCTACAGCAGGCCGTTGTAGTGTTCCTTATTAATTAAACCAATGTGCATGGGTGATATGTAATGCCACACGCTCACCTTTAGTTAAGGCTAATTCATGAAATTGTTGGCTGGGCATTTCTGCATAAATTGTGCTTGTCTTGCCATTGGGTAACTGTCGATTTAATTCTAACCGTATGGTTGCGCCAAGGTGTTGCCAATCTTTAAGAACAATATCGGTGGGTGCTGCATCGCCACGTTTTTCGACCGTAATATGATGTGGACGCACATGCGCAATAATACCTTTTGCGCCATCAAAGCTTATACCTGTGGCGTTCAGCCAATTTGATTCATTATCCTGCAATGAAAATACATTCGTTTGACCAATAAAACGTGACACAAAATCTGTTTGTGGATGATCGTAAATTTCACTGGGCGTGCCTTTTTGTTCAATCTTGCCATGATTGAGTACAACAATTTGACTTGCCACTTCCATCGCTTCTTCTTGATCATGGGTGACAAAAATGCTGGTGACATTAAGCTCATGGTGTAAATGCCGCAACCACAACCGTAAATCCTTACGCACGCTGGCATCTAAGGCACCAAACGGCTCATCCAATAATAATACCGATGGCTCAACTGCCAAGGCTCGTGCTAAGGCAATGCGTTGGCGTTGACCACCTGACAGTTGATCTGGAAAACGATCATGCAACCAATCTAACTGCACCAACTGCAATAAAGAATGCACTTTTTCTCTAAGCTGTGCTGGCGTAGGTCGTAATTTTTTAGGTTTAACGCGCAAACCAAAGGCAATATTATCAAAAACCGTCATGTGCCTAAATAAAGCATAATGCTGAAAGACAAAGCCTATCTGACGATTTTTAATCGATTGATGGGTCACATTATCGCCTTTTAAAAATACTTCGCCTTGATCAGCATGTTCCAAGCCCGCGATAATCCGCAGCAGTGTGGTTTTACCGCAACCAGAAGGGCCTAGTAACGCCACCAACTCACCTTCAGGAATGCTTAAATTGATAGCATCCAATGCGGTAAATTGTCCAAATTGTTTGCTGATATTGTGTAAGTTAATGCCCATAACGGTTTCTGTCTCACCAAGTTTATTATTTTATTATTCGTAGTTATTCAGGCTCTTAAGACGCTTGCCATAGCACATAGAGCCGCTTTAAGCTTCATCACTATGCGGTGTTGTTTATTCGATGGCAGCTTGTCTTGAGGCTTTTACATCTTGTTTTAGTTTCCATTCAAGGAATGTTTTAAAGAGTAAAGTCAGTACGGCAAGCCCAGCCAATAAAGAAGCACTGGCAAAGGCACCGACAAAATCATATTCGTTGTAACTCACTTCAATATGCAAGGGCAGGGTATTGGTCAAGCCTCGAATATGGCCTGATACCACCGATACGGCACCAAACTCACCCATCGCTCGGGCATTGCATAACAGCACGCCGTACAATAATCCCCACTTAACATTGGGCAGCGTTACTTTAAAAAAAGTTTGCCACGCACTAGCGCCCAACGACAATGCGGCTTCTTCCTCTTCATGCCCAATTTCCTGCATCAAGGGAATTAACTCCCTTGCCACAAACGGAAACGTGACAAATAAGGTTGCTAACACAATGCCTGGCACAGCAAAAATCACTTTAATATCATGTTCTGCAAGCCATGGTCCTAGCCATCCTTGAGCACCAAAAATCAAAACATAAATCAAGCCTGCAATAACGGGCGAGACTGAAAAGGGTAAATCAATGAAGGTGAGTAATATATTTTTGCCACGAAAATCAAACCGTGCAATCGCCCACGCTGCGGACACCCCAAACACTGTGGTTAACGGGACGGTAATCGCCGCGACCAGCAAAGTTAGGCGCATTGCGGCTAAGGCATCAGGCTGCATTAAGCTGTCAACATACGTTGTCCAGCCTTTGGCAAAGGCTTCAAGCAGCACTGTCGCTAAGGGCAATACTAAAAATAAACCAATCGTGAGCAGCGTTATGCCCACTAAGCTAGCACGTACCCACGCTGAGTCGTTGATGGTTAATAAGGTACGTTTTGAATTAACTGCTGTCATCATGCTTACTCCTATAATTGACCGTTACGCTTTCGTAGCCACCATTGCAGGCTATTAATAATTAACAACAACAGGAAAGAGAGGATTAACATAATCAGCCCTATCGCTGTCGCGCCTGCATAATCGTATTGTTCTAATTTGGTGATAATCAATAGCGGAACGATTTCTGAGATATACGGCATATTTCCAGCAATAAAAATCACTGAGCCATATTCGCCAATGCCTCGTGCAAACGCTAACGCAAAACCAGTGAGTGCAGCAGGAAAAATATTAGGCAAGATGACTTTAACAAAGGCCTGCCAGCGATTAGCCCCCAAACTGGCGGCGGCTTCTTCCATAGCGCTATCAAACTCTTGTAACACAGGCTCAATGGTTCGGATAACAAAGGGCAAGCCAATAAAAATTAAAGCAAACACAATGCCTAAGGGCTTATAGGCTATTTGCACGCCCGTAGCAGCCATCACCCATTCACCAACCCAGCCTTTTGGTTCATAAATAGTGGCCATAACAATGCCCGCCACCGCAGTGGGTAAGGCAAAAGGTAAATCAATTAAGGCATCACAAAGTTGCTTACCAGGAAAGGAGTAGCGCACTAAACACCAAGCAATGATTGAACCCAATACCGTAGCAATGCACGCGGCTATTAAAGCGGCACTGAAACTGAGTGCAAAGGACGCTAATACTCGCTTATGAACCAAAATTGTCCAAAACTCATCAACACTTAATTGCAAGGTTTTGAGCACTAAAGCACTTAATGGAATTAATACAATCAACACAAGATAAACCAAGGTGAAACTAAGTGTCGGGCGAAACCCCGGCATAATATGACTTTGTGACATAAATTTAAGCGTTGATTATCGTAAATAATACAGGGATTAACGCGCCCATCTTAGGGTGCGTAGATTTGATCAAAACTGCCACCATCGTCAAAATGATCTTTTTGCGCCTTTGCCCAACCACCAAATTGTTGCTTAACAGTAAATAATTCTAGTGTGGGGAAGCGTTTTAAATCTTCAGGATCGGCATGTTCTGGTTGATATGGACGGTAAAAATGCTTCGCTGCCAACTGTTGTCCAATTGGTGAATACAGGTAATTTAAATACGCTTCTGCCAGATCACGCGTGGCATTTTTATCGACGATTTTATCAACCACCGCAACAGGCGTTTCTGCTTTGATACTCTCGGGTGGCACCACGATTTCAAAATCGCCTGCACCGTATTCTTTTAACGCCAAAAAGGCTTCATTTTCCCATGTGATTAACACGTCACCCATGCCACGTTGAATAAACGTGGTGGTCGAGCCGCGTGCCCCAGAATCCAGTACAGGCACATTTTTATACAGCTTTTGCACGAAATCTTTAGCCGCAGTTTGACTGCCATAGTGTTTTTCAGCAAAGGCCCATGCTGCTAAATAATTATAACGCGCACCACCTGAGGTTTTTGGGTTTGGCGTAATAACAGAAACCCCTGTTTTAGCCAAATCATCCCAGTTTTTTATCGTTTTTGGATTATTTTTGCGAACTAAAAAAACAATCGTTGAGGTGTAGGGCAAGCTGTTGTTTGGTAAGCGACTTTGCCATTCTTTAGATAATAAATGCGCACGTTCTGAAATTTGATCAATATCGTAAGGTAACGCTAAGGTCACAACATCAGCCTCCAGACCATCGATTACTGCGCGTGTTTGTTTGCCGCCACCCCCATGTGATTGCTGTACATTAATCTCTTCACCCGTTTTTTTTTGCCAATAGGAGATAAACGCTTTATTGAACGCTTGATAAAATTCCCGTGTTGGATCGTAGGATACATTGAGGAGGGTTCTATCGGCGAAAGCCTGACCACTAAGCAGTAGAAAAATGCCTAAAAAAAGTGATTGTAAAGTTTTAGAATAAAGCATAAAGCCTCCTAAAAAGAAGTAAGAATACTAAAATGAATGAAAAATACAGCCTGTGACGGGGCAGTGTACGCAAAGCTTTTTGTTAGTAAAAATGATTTAAATAGATTGCATAATCTTAAAATAAGATAAGAACTCTCTGTAAGTAGCTGAACAAATGTTTTTTGGCATGTTGGGCATAGTTAAGCGGCTGGGTAATGCCTGAAAACGTAAATTTAGCGACTTAGGCTGCGGGAATTATAAAAATATCGTTTAGTTATGTAAGGCGGTCGGGTGGATAAGTGTTGCGCATCCAGCTCTTGAGGAGGGTGGATGCGCTTAATTACCTACGCCTTTTATAACGGTAAGTCTGGTCGTTCAGCTATTTTATTAAGCCAATGCCTTACGCCCAAAGACTAAAGTTTGCCATCACCAAAGGCATTTAAAGACACCTCAAAATAGAAAAAATTACTGGCTTCATTTGTAAAAGGACCGTCAGTTGGGCTGACTATTTGATCGAATGATTTAGTAAAATCACCGGGTGTAAACCGTGCATAGCTCATACTCCAATCTACATAGGCATTGAGTTTATGAAGCATACGTAGATCAAATTCATGTCCTAAAAACTGTCCACTTTGCCCACTGCGATCGCGTAAATTAGCGCGGTTCCAAGCATCCGTTGCGCTGTCTAACCAATAGAGGTTATAGCCCATATCAAAACGTAAGTTTTTATTTGGTGAAAACTCCAGCCTAGCTTTGGGGGCTTGAATATTATCCCAAGAAAAATAATCGTTACGCGACCACGGTTGATTAAAACCATAAAACGCATCAAAACGATTATTAATATTATCACTGGGATTTTTATCGCCCGTACCGTATCCATAATACACACTGGCTCTGGGTTTCCAGTCATGATCAAAGCTGTAGCCAAGCTCTAACGAATAAGCTAAGGCATCGTGTTGTCGTAAAACTTGACCACTAGGATCAGTGGTACTTAATGAGCCTGAGCGACCAAATTGTTTGTTAAGATCAGCATCAAAATCAACACCCGTATCAGCCAATATGCCAAAAGCGCGAATTCCAGGCGCGTAGATATCCAATGCTGCTTTACGGTCTGTCAGTACTGCTGTAAAGGGTTCTGCTCGTTGTTTACGGCCAATAAAATAAGGCTGAATAGTGAGATGCTCTGACCATTGTTTAAGGCTGAGCACGGCGCCATAAAACCACGTCGCTTGATCGGGCTGATCAAAGCCGTACTTGCTTCTTTCAATGGGCTGAAAAGCAAAGCTATCTAGATCCCAATTATTTTGTTTTTTGCCAAAACGTACCCGAAAGCCTTCAAAATTATTTGTGGTATTACGAAACTGATTAGTCGCTATTAACCGTCTATCGACTAACTCCAAAGCTTGGCGCCCTACACGGAGACTAAGAGGACGATTATGCCCAAGCAGATGATCAAAATAGAGTTCACCATAGCCTTGAATCAATTCAAATTCATTCACGTCAGCGTTAGTTTTTTCATATAGACCGTTGTAACTACGCGAATCTTCAAATTCCACGGCAAAGCGCAAAGGATCTAAAATTTTCTTTACGCCAAGATAAGCACGCGTTCGCAATAACCATAAATTATCTGGATCATTACGATAGCGTGTTAAGGGTACGCCCGTTGTGGCATCGGTTCTACGACGTAGATCGTTTTCTCGATATTCGTAACGAGTACGAAAATCTAAACCAACATCCAGCCATTCAACATCACGAAATTGGGCAAACTGCGTTTTACTTAAATTACGTACATAAGATGGGGGATCGCTTTCAGGCTCTACCCGATAGGCTTTGGTTTTTTGATAATAATCTTCAGCGTTTACTCGTTCTGGTAATAACAGTAAGGTAACTAACCAATAGAGTGTGATTAATAATTTAACAAATGGTTTTATCATTGCTTAAGCTTAGTGTTGTAAACGTTAATTTAGTGAAGGATGAGGCGCAGTCATTTTTCTGATAAAAACTTCATGCAGTGAGTCATCTTGATAATGGCCACCAACTTAACACGGTACACTCAACAAGGCTTGACCGTTTGTCCTGAGCTTGTCGAAGGAGGGAGGGTTAAGCCGCTTATGGTTCGACAGACTCACCACGAACGGCTTAACCCTTAACTGTGTCTCTTTAAGTTGGTCGTTTTGATAATGGTAAAGAAAATGCTGAAGCAGATTAAATGTTAATTTTCGATAGGTTTATCGAAAAAAATCATAAGTGGCCCTGTAAATGTTGGTAGCCAGCAAAAACACCTCATAGCTGATTTACACTACCTTCTTGATTAAGCAGAACGGAAGCCAGCACTGTATATGTTTGTTCAATCACTAGACTATGCGCTCATTTGCGTCACAAAAGCATCTGCTAATTGTTTTTCTAATGCCTTCGTAGCAATGATTTTTGCTGTTAATTGTTCGCAAAGTGCCATCACTTCGTCTATTTTAGCAACAATACGCGCTTGCTCCTGACGCGGAGGTAAAGGAATCAGCATGTTTTTTACATCACTTAAACGTAAGCTATTTTTTATCCCTCGTTGTGGTTCATTTAATTGCAAGACAGCCATTGACGAACGCAATACTTCAGGAAAATATCGATTTCGACACGGCGGAATAAACCGTACTAAAGCGATATGTTGGTTAATATAAGCCGCACCAAAATCCTCTGGAATTCTTCCTAAATGCCCAACATCGCCAGTAATAGAGATTAAAACATCCTTAGCCTGTACTTTACTGCGCACACTTTCTTGAGTGTGTGGTGGGTTTACATAACGCATGTTGGTTAATCTCAGCGCGTAACTGCCGCGTGATAAATTCGTCATAGAAATAAATTGTGCCCCGTCGGAGGCAAGGTAACGCGCCCACCCTCTTGAACCTGAAGTGATTAATTCAGTTAACTGAGAAAGTCTAAGCCATGTCCAGCTTGCAGGTATTTCAAAAGGTTTTTCTGCATCCTGAATGGGCTTAATTTTTTTTGCACAATTAAACGCAAGAAAGGCATGGGCAGGCTCGTCATGAGGGTCTTGTGGAACAAGTTTGCCCATTACCGCACGCTGCAAAAAAAGCTGTTGTAACGTAGCGATGCTGGCTTCGGTGCTAAAAAGGGTATCGAAATGCTCAATAATCGCTGACCAATTTATCCTCTCAACAGTGTGCTTATTGCGGGCTGAAACGGGGTGAGTCGTGCCCAACAGGTGCGCGGTCAATAATTGTTGTACCAGTTTTTCGTGAGTCTGTGCAGCCTTACATTGTTGTTGTTCCAGTTGTTCACATAAGCTCATCAGCACCTCCACTTCGGTGGCGATACGCTGCTGTTCCGCTAAGGGTGGCAAGGCAATGGGCAGTGCCTTGAGTTGCTTGGTGGTTAAATTAAGTATTGCACTACCTGCTGATTGTTTAACAAGCTCAGGTAGTTTTGCTGTTAAGGCAAGGTACAAAAACTGCGGTGACACGAGATAAGGCACAATTTTTCCTACCCGTTGATTAAGGTAAAAAATTTCCGTTGTGGTATGGACGCCAAGTTTTCCAGTCGTTGCACCTGACAGTGCAATCACGACATCACCCTTCAGAACTTTAACACGGTCTGCCAAGCCCTTAACACGCTGCTCAGATACTTTTGACATTGTTGTGGAGCAAATTTTTCCTTGCTGAATATCGCCTATTTTTACGACGCCAACACCCTGTGCCACAAAATCCTTTCCTGAAAACGCCACACCATTGATAACCTCAATCATGTCTCCTAAGCGCACCCACGCCCAGCCTTGCGGTAATGCCTGAACGTGCTCCGATACCGTCACGGCTGAGCAAGGTTCAGTCACTTTGCGGTTACGCTCAAGCCGTGCCAGATGCTTGGCTTCATGAATACGCTTAAGTAGCTCAGTCGCGGGTTCATCGTCCAGTTCTTGGGGTAGCAAGCGGCCGGTTATTGCTAAATTTACGATCAGTTCATGCAGCTTTTCAATACCATAGCAAGGCTTAGCGGTACTGTCCCTGTCCACACTACGGTCGCGTTTTTTAACCGTATCGGCCGCTGTCCAGAGTGCAAAATGGTTAAGGAGTAGTGCTTGCATTGTCATACTGAAATCCAGAGTTTCGTGGTTAAGTGCCTTAATGACAAATGCTGCATGTTTATCCATAGCGTGTTAAAAAACGACACCACCGCAAACAAGGCTTTATAATTTGTCATGTGTTAAAAGATGAAGACCGTCAACGCACGGCTTTATCTGACTTTTGCTTTTTACTTACCTTAATTTACGAGTAGTTTATGATTATCCACACCACACTTCACATTATTGCACGCTGTTTATTAGTGGCTGCCTTGCCTTTTTGCAGTCTTGCGGCAGAGGCGCCAGTACTTAAATTAACACAATTTTTAGCGCATACCCGTTCCTTATCTGCTGAATTTACTCAGTTAACACTTAATGAAGCAGGGCAGACTAAACAAACCAGTTATGGTGAATTTTATTTACAACGACCAGGCAAATTTCGCTGGAATTACACAAAACCTTTCAAGCAAGACATTGTGTCTACTGAAGGTAAGGTGGCTTTTTATGATCAAGACCTTGAGCAAGTGACTATTAAAAAACTGGATGATTCTGTTGGTTCGACCCCCGCCTTGTTATTAAGCAGCGATATTTCCTTAGAAGAAAACTACACAATGCAAGAACAAGGCACTGAAGGTGATGTTGAATGGGTAAAATTAGTGCCTAAAAACGAAGCAAGTAGCTTTAAATATCTGTTGATTGGTTTGCAGAATGGGTTGTTGAACGGGATGGAACTGAGTGATAACTTTGGTGGCTTAACCCGTATTTATTTCACCAAAGTCATCGCTAATCCTTCCCTTCCAACACACGTGTTTGATTTTACTCCTCCAGCCGGGGTGGATGTGTTTTCAGACTAAGTACAGTTGTAGGGCAGGGCAAACCCTGCCCCCTTAGTGTATTAAACTTCAGCATCATGAAAGACATTTTGAACATCGTCTAACTCATTGAGCATATCCATGAATTTCTCAAACAACGGTAAATCATCGCCTGTAAGGTGTGTGGCGCCTTTCGGAATAAACTGAATTTCATCAACCTCAAAATCCACCTCACCAAAGCGATCAGCTAATGCTTGCTTGGCTTTGAAATAATCGCCAGGCGGCGTAAAGACAGTAATTTTACCGTCTTCATTTTCAACATCAGTCACATCCACATCGGCACTTAATAAGGCCTCTAAGACAGCATCTTCGTCGTCATGACTAAACACCAAAATCACCGAATGATCAAACATGTGACTCACCGCGCCAGGCGTACCAATTTTACATTTTGTTTTAGTAAAACATAGTCTTACATCGCCAAAGGTACGGTTTGGGTTATCTGTTAAACAATCAACAATCACCATGCAGCCGCCTGGACCGTAGCCCTCATAACGCGCTGGAGCAAAATCTTCACCGCCTGCGCCTTTGGCTTTATCAATGGCTTTTTCAATAACATGCGTTGGCACCTGTGCTTTTTTAGCACGTTCGATGAGACCTCGTAAGGCTAAATTGCCATCGGGATCCATACCTCCAGATTTTGCACAGACATATAATTCACGGCCAAATTTGCTGTACACTTTTGCCTTTGCATCGGATGTTTTTGCCATCGATACTTTTCGGTTTTGATAGGCTCTACCCATTTGATTGTTTACTCCTTTTACCATAATTAAGGGACGCAGATTTTACCACAAAGCACCGTAAAGCCACTTCCTTCAGGTGGGGGATGTAAGGTGTGTTGTTGATTTTAGATAGTCAATAAGCATTAAATCAATTAGCTTTGTTATAGGGATTTCAGTTTCTACCGAAAGTAATTTTAGCTTTTTATATGTGTCGGATTTTATTCTGACTGATTTGTAATTTTCTATGTTCAATTGATTGCGCTCCTTTTTGGTTTCTGTAGGATATACTACATGAGGCCGATAATAAAAACCTTTTCAGTCAGAGTCCGCGATAAACACGCCCGTGTTTTGAATCGTATGGCTTTTGATGTTAACCAAGTTTGGAATACCGCGAACGCCGATTCTGCTGAACTTTCGTGGGTGGGTATTCCAGAAGTTGGTTATATGAATTGTGGTACATCGGCATTTGCTTTGATGAAAGATTTGAAAGGAATGCGTAAGCAATTCAAGAAAAACAAATTGAATTGGCGGTGTTCGGGCGGGGCAAAAAAGCTCTAGGCTGGATTCCTTTCAAAGCAGGTGTGGCAAAATGGGTCAATGGACAAGTCAGATACGCAGGTCAGTATTTTAAAGTCTGGGACAGCTACAGCTTGTTAAAGTTTGATTTTCGTTCTGGCTGTTTTAGTCAAGATTCGCGTGGTCGTTGGTATTTCAATATTGTTATTCAGATTGAAGCGGTCTTAAGGAAAGCGGACAAGTGGGAATTGATTTAGGGCTGAAAACAACCGCTACCTGTTCAAATGGCGATAGCTTGACACGTCAAGATTGCTACAGAAACTTAGAGTTAAAACTGGGCAAAGCCCAACGGGCTAAGGATAAAAATCGCGTTAAAGCCCTTCACGTCAAGATAAAAAAAATCCGTAAGGATGCAATACATACATTCACGACACATTGTGTTCGTGAAAACAGCTTAATAATCGTTGGCAACGTCAGCAGTCAGAAACTAGCAAAAACCAAGATGGCTAAAGCCGTTCTTGATGCAGGCTGGTTCATGCTGAAAACACAGCTTGAATATAAGTCGATAGCGACGCAAGGCGTGTTTTTAGAAGTCAACGAACGCTACACTACCCAAACTACTGACTATTTTACGACGAGACTTATCATGCTTTTACCTCATAAACTGCTGGCTCATTTGACTACATGGATTGAATCTATTTGGTATAAAGATCATTTTATTGGCGCGTGGCTAGCCCCATTAAGCTTTATTTTTCATGACATTATCCGTTTTAGACAGTTTTTATATCGCTATAAACTATTACCTTCTTATGCTATCGGAATCCCTGTCATCATTGTTGGAAATATCACTGTGGGCGGCACGGGTAAAACACCCTTACTGATTTCCTTAGCACAACTTTTGCTTGCCCAAGGCTATCGACCTGGAGTAATTAGTCGGGGGTATGGTGGACAGACAGATCAACTGCCGCAACGGGTCAGTCTGGCAAATACCGCCGCGCAGGTGGGTGACGAAGCACTCTTGTTAGCTAAATATTGCCAATGCCCAGTCGTAGTTGGACGCTCAAAGGTTGCCGCTGCGCGTTATTTACGCGCGACAACAGACTGCACGATAATTTTATCTGATGATGGTTTACAACATTATGCGTTACAACGTGATATTGAAATTGCGGTCATTGATGGCATGAAACGCTTTGGCAATGGTTATTGCTTACCAGCAGGTCCCTTACGCGAACCCATTAATCGCTTACAAACTGTTGATTTAATTATTGTGAATGGCGATAGCTATGAAGACAATGAGTTTTCTATGAGTATGCGTGGCACGATGGCTGTAAATTTACGCACTGGTGAACAACGCTTGTTATCAAGCTTTCAAATGCAACCGTGTCATGCCCTTGCTGGCATTGGTAATCCCGCTCGATTTTTTGCCTTTTTAGGCAATGCTGGTCTTCAGTGTGTCACGCATAGTTTTCCAGATCATCACGTGTTTCGTCCTGAAGACTGTGCATTTAATGATGATTTTGCTGTGCTAATGACCGAAAAAGATGCCGTTAAATGCACCAGCTTTGCCGAAGAAAAACACTGGTATGTACCCATTGAAGCGGTGCCTGACGCTGCTTTTATTGCACAGTTAACCGTGCTACTTAAGCAAAAAATACATGCGTAACATTAAGCATCAAATTTGCCATAGCGTACCAATAACAGTGGCATCACTAATAAATTGAGCACGGTTGAGGTAAATAAACCACCGATAATAATTGTCGCCATGGGTCCCATAATTTCCTGACCAGGATTGTCACTATTAAACGCAATGGGAAACATCGCTAAACCCGTCACTAATGCGGTCATTAAAATAGAAGGTAAACGTTCTTGCGCACCTAGATAGGCTGTGGTGAGTGTCCACGGCAACTGTTGTTGACAGACTAAATGTCGATAATGAGAAATAAGCATAATGCTATTTCTTACCGTAATGCCAAACAAGGTAATAAAACCTACCACTGACCCTACGGACAAACTGGCGTGAGTTATCACCACTGCAATAATGCCACCTAATAAGGCAAAGGGTAAGTTGGCGAGGGTTAACAGCGTATGTCTAAATGATCCCAAAGCGATATAAATCAGCACTAGGACACCCAGCGTAGCGATGAGCGCGTGGATAATTAATGCTGTTCGTGCGCGTGCTTGTTCAATCGCTGCACCAGTGAATTCAAGGTAATTAGGCTTAGTGGGTAGGTGCTTATCATGTAAGGTTTGCTTGATTTCTGCCATAAAATCATCTGCATCACGATTCATAATGTGGCTAGTGATGGTTTGTTTTCTTTGAGTATTTTGATGAAGAATATTATAGCGACTGGTACGCAGTTGAATATCGGCGAGGTCTTTTAAGGAAATGAGCTGCCCTGCTTGAGTTTTTAATGGTAACTCACCTATAGCATCAAGTGTTGACGACCATTCAGGTGTGAGGGTAACAGTAACTGGATAGCGTTGAGTGCCAGCAAAGACTTTACCAATGGGTAGGGCTTCATACGCACTATGTATCACCTCATTGACTTGCGCAGGGGCTACGCCATACAACTGCATCTGGATGGGATTAAGAGCAATGGTTATCTGTGGTGCCTCTGCAACGGAACGAACTTGCACGTTACTCGCACCTTTTATCTGTTGCGTAAGTGTTGCAATTTTTTGCGCTTGCTCATCTAACACGTTTAAATCATCACCATAAATATTAATCACGACTGGCGCTGTGTAGCCTGCAATGGTTTCATCAATGCGTTCGGTAAGAAAGGTATTCGCTTCAAAGGCTATACCAGGAAAACTGTGCAAAATAGTCCGTAATTGCTGTAAACGTTGTTTCTGCTGAGCACCTGACAGTGGCTGTAAGCGAACTTCATATTCACTGTAATGGCTGCCATAGGTATCTGCCCCGCGTTCTGCACGGCCTGCCCATTGTGAAACAGACTCCACTTCTGCAATGGCTAAAAACGCTTTTGTTAATTGTCTGCCCAAACGCAACGATTCTGTTAATGATGTGCCTGGTAAACTGGTGGTGTGAATGATGTAATGACCTTCGCGTAATTCGGGTAAAAATTCACTTTTTAAGTGTGTCAAAACACTGCCACCCATAACGCACAGACCCAGCACGGTGAGCACGACAAGGCGAAAGTGCTGATGACAAACGTTGAGTGTAGCCAAATAACAAGGCTGTATTCTTTGTAGTAAAGGCGATGAGCCAGACTGCGTGGGCAGGTGTTTAAACAATAGTACACACAGCGCTGGTGTTAAGGTTAAGGCGACTATTAATGACGCTAAAATGGCGAGAATATAGGCATAACCCAGTGGTGCAAATAATCGTCCAGCCACGCCTTCTAAACTGAGCAAGGGCACAAAGACCAATGCAACAATAAAACTAGCGTACACCACCGAGCTTCTTACCTCAATTGAGGCGTGATAAATCACCTCGTTAAGCGTAGTAAAGTTTGGCGTAATCTGGTGTTCTTGTAAGCGTCGATAAATATTCTCGGTATCAATAATGGCATCATCAACCACTTCACCTAAGGCAATCGCCAGTCCACCTAAGACCATAATATTTAAATGTACGCCTGTTTCTAGTAATACGACAACAGCCGTCACTAAAGAGATAGGAATCGCGAGTGCAGCAATGAGGGCGACGCGAAGGTTGTACAGAAATAGATACAGAATAAGCACAACACAGACGCAACCCATGAGTAAGTGTTTGGATAAACTTTGCCAAGAACGTTCAATATAATCAGCGGGACGAAATAAGTGTGGATAAAAGTGAATGTCTTGGGTGTTAAGTAACGTCGCTAAGCTGTGTAGCGCTGCGTCAATATGTGTGGATACGGTTAAGGTATTGGCTCCAAATTGCCCAATTACCATTAACACAATCCCCTCTTTGCCATTGATTTGAGCCGCACCAATACGTGGTTGGCTGGCAAACTTTATCTCAGCAAGCTCGCTTAAGCTTATATTGCGTGGTGGCTCGGTGGTCGTGACGGGAAGTGGAATAAGTGTGTTGCTGAATGCTTCTGGCGTTAACGCATAGCCACTGACTGATAATGAAAAACGTTGATTGTCATTTTCAATAAAGCCGCTGCCTTGCTGCATAAGCGCTTGTCGGGAAGCGGCTATCACTTCCTGAATACTAAGATTAAACTTTTTTAATAACACGGGATTAAGCTGAATTTGTAACTGTTTAAGCTCACCTCCAAAGACATTAATATCAGCAACCCCTGCTACGGCTAGTAAATGTGGCGTGATGATGGTGTCAACCACGCTACGTAAGTCCATTAAATTAAGCGTATCCGATTGTAAGCCTAAGGTCATCACGGTCGAGGATGAGGAGGTTAGCGGTAAGGTGAGCGGTATTATGCCCACAGGAAGTTGATTGCTTAGTGACTGCAAACGTTCATTAACAACTTGACGATTGCGAAAGTGGTCGCTGCTATCAGCAAAGGTCGCCGTAATAATCGATAAACCTTGGATAGATTCTGAGCGTACCGTAATTAAGTCAGGTAAACCATTTACCGACATCTCAATGGGTTTTGTAATAAAATTTTCTACCTGTTCCGTAGAAAATCCAGGGGATTCGGTTTGAATAATCACCCGTTTGGGGGCGAACTCAGGAAAAATATCCAACCCAGTCGTGCTAAAGCGATAGCCGCCATAGGCTAAAATAAGCGCTGCTAAAAGAATAATTAAGCCATGGTATCGAATCGAAAAGCGAATAAGCAATGCCAGCATTTTGTCGGTGTCAGTGGTGTGAAAAATATAATTCTATGGCATTCAGTAAGGGTGCCAGATTCGTACAGTTGTTGAACTTATTCATGCTCATTCCTAAGCAATAAAAAAACAGCCTTAGCATGATATGATAAGTGTTCATTTTATCTTAACGCCAGGGAATATAATGCACGAACTTACCCAACAAGAACTTTATTTGGCACTTCAGTATGCTAAAAGTATTGATGAAGAAAGCGGTAAACGCTTAATGATTAAATTTGAAATAGATCAACCAATGCTTTTTCAAACAGTCTTTAATACCTTTTCAGCTATTATTGGTGAACGTCATCAAGAAATAGCGCATATCTTTTTAGATGCTTGTTTTGAGATTTTTTGTATCTATCAAAAAGTCTTTGGTGCTATGCCAAATTATCATACCAATCCAACTTTTATGGAAAGACAAGCCTTGTTGCTTGATAAAGAATTAAAACCCATGATGGAAGGTCGACATATTAGCGAACAACGTAGTCAAAAAATGCGCACTGAATTTTTTACCGCCAAAGAAGGTGAGATACTGCAAACAGGTTTAATTGGTTTTTATAACGAAACTATTGACGACTTTTTAACGCGTAATGAATGCGAGCCTTCAACCATAGAGCTGACTAAGACCATGTTATTTGTGGTAATGCGCTTATTAAATAATCTGTACACCGAAACACAAGCCGCCACCGTGCATTAACTAAACGTGTTTACATAACCTAGCCTTGTGACAAAAAGCAGCTTTAGCCCCTTGTTCATAAGGCTTATTAACAATAAAAAAATACTAATGCCACACGCCCATCATGATAGATAGAAAATTATTAGACGCGCTCGACACCTATTTAACCGACATTGTTGCTGCAGAAAAGCATTTGAGTATTGAAGAAATGCGCGGCTTGTTTTATGCCCAAATGATTACACCAGGAACAATAAACGCCTTGCCTTGGGTCTCTGCTTTATTTTATGGGGCGCAGCCAAATTTAACGCAGCAACAAATTACAACGTTAAACTCGCATATTACGGCGGTGCAAACGGCTTACCATGCCTTACTTCTTGCCAACCAATTAGCCTTCCCTTTTGATTTTGAACAATTAGATGAAGACCTTGCAGAATTGGCTTATAGCTGGTGCTTAGGCTTTTATACAGGTTTGGCAATCAATGATATTTTTTGGTTTGGTAAAAAAGGTGAACAATTAAAAGGACAGGAAAAAGAGCGTGAAGCCGTAAGAAATAGCGCACAGTTATTTTATGGCTTAGCTACCAAAGATTTTAGTGGTTTTGATAAGCAAAAAATTAAAGAAGTGAAAGCCATATTAATGGAGCAAGGTCAAGAACCAAGTAATGATCTTATTGCCATTGCGTTATTTCCAAATGTACCCATAGCGGTGAAGTCCTTACAGACCTATGGCATTTTAACCATGCACGCTGCGCAAGTGACCAAACCGGTGACGACAGAAAAGAAATTAGGCAGAAATGAGCCCTGTTTTTGTGGCAGTGGCAAAAAATATAAAAAATGTTGTGGTTAATAAGTAAATAACAGGAGTAAAAAGTTTCAGCATTTTATAACCAATGGCTAATAAAGCCATTGGTTGCCTGTTTATTTAAATTCTAATGATAATGGGTACACTAACAAAATAAATTATTACGGCTACTATTTTGTTAAACGATCTTAATGCTAACGCCTTGTAAAATATTGCGTTCACTCAACGTGTGAACTAAACCTTGGCTTTTATAAAAGAGGACTACTGCCATGACGACAAATCTTGCCATTGATGATGATTTAATCAATGAAGCGTTAAATGTGGGACATTTTAAATCCAAAGAAGATACCGTTGTTACTGCGTTAAGAGAGATTATCTCTCATCGTAAACAATTAGAAATTGTTGATCTATTTGGTCACATGCGCTCCGTTCAAGAAAACCTGAATATGAGGCTCTGGTAAAGAGTCTGGAAACGTTAATAGCTGAACAGCGTGTCTTAATTATTGGGGCTATTCGACAGGAAGTTCTATCAGGATATAGCGCTCACAATAAGTTTGAAATTTTAAAAGCCAAGCTGAATTATTTTGAAAATACGCCAACTCTTGATGAAGATTATATTACTGCCGCTAGATTTTATAAGGAATGTCGCCAAAAGAGTGTGCAGGGATCGCATATTGCTTTATTAATTTGTGCCGTTGTTGTACGTTTAAATGCCTCAATATTGACTAGCGATAAAGATTTCGGTTTTTATCAGCAGTATCTACCTATCAGTTTATACTCCACAACGGCTTAATGACTCTATTTAAAAATTGGAGTGCTATAGCTTTAGAGACTGTGAAATTACTAAAAGTAGCGATTCACTTTAAGCCTGGCAAAGACAATGAAGGATCAAGTTAATGCTTCGCGTTAATGCTGTGATATTTGCGTTAAGGAAAATAATGACAGGCATTGCACATTATGAATAAATTCGTCGTTATTGACTTTGAAACGACTGGGTTATCACCTAATCTAGGTGATAGGGCGACTGAAGTGGCTGCGGTCATCGTTGATGGCGATAGGATAACCGATAGCTTCCAAAGCCTGATGAATGCTGGTGTGGCAATTCCTAGCTATATACAACAATTGACGGGCATCTCGAATGCTATGCTTCGTGAAGCACCCTCCTGTCAAAAGGTCATGCAGGCGCTTGCAGATTTTGTCGGGGATATGCCATTTGTGGCACATAACGCTTCTTTTGACACCAAGTTTCTTGATGCGGAATGGTATCGTATCCAATATAAACGCCGCCAACCCTTTGCTTGTTCAATGCTGGTGTCTCGCCGTATTTACCCTCATGCACCAGACCACAAGCTAGGTACTCTGGTACGGCATTTAAAGCTGCCCACTACCGGAGAATACCATCGTGCTTTAGCGGATGCCAAAATGACAGCCAGCCTGATAATCAAAATCCAGAATGACCTTCAGGAAAAATATAAGCTTGCATCTGTACCTCACGAAATGCTGTGCATTTTGCAAAAATCCCCCAAGGATGCCATAGCGAACACTATTATGAAAACTAAAATTAAACTAGGGCTCTAACTACCTTTGACCTAGGCAATCAAGTAAGATTAATTTGAAATCATATTGAAAAGGCTGTTAGCTGTATAGTACCTGGTGTATCAACAATGGCGGCACGCGCCAAAAATTTACTATTGGCAAAGAATTCGAGAAACTTGGTTTTTTGGGTTTTTTCACCTTGACTAAGCCATTCATCTACTTGACTTAATGGAATGTCGTCGCTGTCACCATTTTGCCAATAGACGCGGAAAATGTCGTTATATTGACCTGTATCATGTCTAAACCAGTTAATGGTTGCGGTCGTTTCTTTTACACCTGTCGGGGCTAAGTCTCGCTCGATGATGGCGTTTAACAGCGTGGATTTTCCCGCTCGCATTTGTCCGATAACAGCAACGGTGAAACGTGCATCTAAAACATTTTCAAGTTGCAGTTTTTCAACGGCAATTGCAAATTCGGCTGTTGAAGGACGGAAATTGTCAATGTAGTTGTCACCTCGACGGTTAAAACTTACGCTACTTTTCTTGTCTGGCTATTTCTATTTTTCGCATCACCTTCTTTGGCTTTATCAGGGTTAAGATGAACCTTTTCGATTCTTTGCCAATTTCGAGTGTTACCACTCCAGCGCTTTGGGTTTTTCGCGTAAGCAGTCGCGTAGACGGCTTTGCGATTATTTTGGCATAAAAATCCTGTTGAACTGAGAGCGCTGACTTACCGGCAAAAATTCTCAATTTCAAGCCATTGTTTTAAGCATTTATAATTTTCTTTAATGCCCCAACGTAGATGATATAACGATTGCGAATTCAATGTTTCAAGCTAAAATAAGCCCGGCTATACATACCCATGCAGAAGCGCTAGAAGCGGAAGACAAAGAAGGTATAGCGGTGGTACCTCTGACGATTCCTTTATTGGCTGGGCCCGGTGCAATCAGTTTGGTCATCGTGAATGCGGAGCAAATGATCTATTGGGTCGATAAAGTAATCCTTAGCTTCGGGGCTTTTTTTTAGCGGGTGTTGTGTGGATGCTTTTAAGTTTGGCAATGCCTTTAGAAAAGTGATTAGGTACGGCTGGTATAAACATAGCTACGCGGATTATGGGCCTCTTGCTGGCAGCGATGGCTGTACAGTTTATTGCCAACGGTTTAATCGCGTTGTTTCCAGCATGGAGGCAGCTATGAGTCCATCTGCACTTGTCTATGCAATAACGGACATCAACTGGATATGGGGTACGTTTATCTTCAGCACCCTGAGCACGACTCTTTTTTCTTCATAAAAACTCTGATTATCGTTATATATGGCTATTACCACCGACGACCAGCGTAACCTTCAGCGCAAACAAGCCTGGCAGACATTGCTCGATTTTTTGCTGGGGTTATTAGAATTAGAAATCGAACCCGCCAAGTCATTGGAGCAGCTCCTTCAACCGGATTCTGATGAGTTGGATAATCTCTCTGATATCGGCGCCGACATCGGCTTGCGGATGGATCGCGTGGCTTTGACGCCAAGCGCTGCGGCAGAGGCATCCGCTGCCCATACGCCGATGGTGGCGCGTCTTTCCGATGGCCGCGGCTGGCTGGTTTTGTATGGTTTTAGTGCTAGCCGGGTACACGTAGCTTTGGTGCAAGGCGAAGTAATTGAGGAAAGTCGAATCAAGCCAG
>QYQN01000035.1 GCA_007280895.1 Methylococcaceae bacterium | reverse complement strand
TTTACCTTGCTCGCCTGCTCGTGCCGCTTCAACTGCTGCGTTTAAAGCTAAGATATTAGTTTGGAAAGCTATGTCATCAATTACACTAATAATAGCGACAATTTTATGTGAAGAATCATTGATCAGTGTCATAGTTTTAACCACACCTTGCACGACTTCAGCACCTTTTTTTGCCGTTACTACGGCACCTACAGCTAACTCATTAGCGCGTTGTGCATTCTCAGTATTTTGTTTAACCGTGGCTGACAACTCTTCCATGCTAGCCGCAGTTTGCTCTAAACTTGCTGCCTGTTCTTCAGTGCGATGTGATAAATCATTATTGCCTGCTGCAATTTCATTAGATGCTGACACAATCACTTCACTGGTAAGTTTAACTTGTCCAAGCAAAGACTTTAGATTTTCAACAGTCATATTTATGCCGCCCTTTGTCGCGGCAAAAGCACCAACGTAATCATTAGTGATGAGTTGCGTTAAATCACCCTTTGCCAAGGCTTCCGTTATACGCAGTACATCAGACAAGCTACATTCTGTGGTCGAAAATAATTGATTAATTAATTCTGCTAAGCGTTTGCCATAACCCGCTTTGTCTTGCAGTGACATTTTGACACTAAAATCACCACAATCTGCCCCTGAATAAACAATGCTTTCAATTTCATCCACCAAGGTGTTTAACATCGCAACCGTGTGATTAACGCTATCTTTAGTATTGCCAAAAACCCCTGCATAATCTGCGCTGATGGTTTGGCTTAAATCACCGTTTGCAATTGCAGTGGTAACACGCATTACATCACTCATACCTGCATCAACGACATAACTCAGATTATTTAATGCTGTGCTAATGTCAGCACCAAAGCCTTTTTTATCATCTAATCTTATTTTCTTACTAAAATCACCAAGCAAAGCATTATTAACTGTCAATTGAATCTCATCGACTAATTTTTGGAGACTGTCTTGCATCTCCTGCATGGAGCACAACATAACACCAAATTCATCGTGCGAACTGCTATCAATCTCCGAGGTTAAATCTCCCCGTGCAATCGCTTTACTGACTTTTTGAACGTTCATAATTGATGCCATTAAATGGCTGATAATATTAAACGCTATCCACGCTATTAGTAAAATAACTAGCCCCGTTATTACCCCAATAATACTTAAACTGAATAGCATTTCACTTTTTAAGATTTGCGCGTATTCTTTTAAATTAGCGGCTAACTTATCTTCAACCACTTTCATTAAGTCAATGCGAGCAGTCATAACGTCAAACCAATAAGACACCTCAATGCCCAATTCAACATCTAATGGCGATGTTAAAATCAGCATTTTAATACGTTCCACTTCTTCAACTGCTTTACCAACAACTATTTTTTCATGATAAGCACGTATATCTGGCAAAGATTGATGCTTAAATTGTGCTAAAGCCACCTCGTAAGCACTGATATTTGCAGAGACTTGCCCAAAACTTGCTAAATCTAATTTCCCATTTGATAAAATAGCACTTATTTGAGCACGGGTTTGTCCAGTGCTTTCTTTCATGGTTAAGTAAGATAAATACGAATTTGCCAGCCGTGCCATTTTATTATCGGTAATTGTCTGAGTGCTAATAGTAATGACATCTAAAAGTTGGCTAATAATTTGTGTGTATACTTTGGCAAAATCATCTTTATTTCCTTGAAAATGATTAGCTTTTTTACGAACCTCTTCGAGAATGTTTTTTACTGTGCTGAATGTCTTCAAATTAGCACCAGAATTGGCTAATAAAATAGTGAATGTTTGATCACTATTTATACGCACTAGAGGTAATTTATCAGCCATTTTTTCACCATGACTGCTAATAAACGCGAGCGTTATCCCACGCTCTTTCTGAATGGTGTGAACGACTGCTCCAATATCGACAAACAACTCGACATCATCAAGAATTTGCCTAGAACTTGATAACAAGCTCATTCTTTCAACAGCCACGATGCCACTAAAACTAAGCAAACCTAACACGGGTAATAGCACTATTAAAATTAAGCGCACTTTGGTAGTAAGATTATTTAACATTTTTCCCTTTGTTTTTATGGTTATGGCTACACACTTAAGAATGGACAGCTTCAAGCGGTTAATCCGTTCGTGGTGAGTTTATCTAACCATAAATGACTTACCCGCCATTCGACGCGCTCATGACAGCTTTCGACAAGACTCTCCTGAGCGTAGCCGAATGACTCAGGGCGAACGGTTAAGCCTAGCAATGTGTCCCGTCTTAAATTGATAGTTTTTAACAAAACTATTTTATAATTACAGGATTAATCTACCATCTATCCATAATTAATTTCACTACCCGACATTTAATTTCTTATTACTCAATAATTAGTTCGGCCAATGCGCCTTTATCAATGGCACGTGACAGACTATGATCAACAAGGAGGTATTTACCTGCTACTTCTATGGTAAATTCAATCATAACTGCAGAGCCTGGTGAAATAATGGTCGTCTGGACGTTTTTTAACGGTGGATTGGTGAGTGCCCCATCTTGATATAACTTAGAAAAAACAACACCCACAATATGAAAATTGGCGGCAATATGCGATCCAACACCAACAAACAAACGAATCTTCTCCCCTACTTTTGCCTTTAAAGCACGTTCGCCACTCAGTGAGTTGACGCGACCATTAAATAAAAAATAGTCCGCTTGTTCTGCCACTAATTTTTCTTTACTGAGTGCCTGATACCCTTTATCACCGTATTTCCCGCGAGTGTAAAAATCGCCTTGCATGACATAAAATTCGCGATCAACTTTTGCTAAACCTTCCATTGGCTCAATCAGAATCATACCGTACATTCCGTTAGCAATGTGGGAAGGCACATGAGGACTGGCACAATGGTATACATAAATACCTGGATGCGTAGCTTTAAAACGGAAACTTTTTTCTTCGCCCTGCTCAACTTGCATTAACGATGCACCGCCACCTGGCGCTGCGACTGCATGTAAATCAATAGAATGTACTGAATGACCCGCAACGACATGTGCTGCAGAAGTATGTGCATTGTGCTCTTGATGCTCTGCCCCTAACTTACCATGACTTAAACGTATTTCTACCTGATCTCCTTCGCGTGCGCGAATAAACGGCCCGGGGACTTTACCGTTGTAAGTCCAGTATTGATAAGTCACATCAGGCATTATTTCTGCAACCAGTTCCTCTGTGTACAAATTGACACTGACCAATTGCGATTGGGTTCGATTAAGTGACGATGGCAAATCATCGGCTTGACGACCAATTTCATCGGTATCAATTTTATGATTATCCGTTACTTTCTCGGACAGTGGTTGATCATGATGCTTATCTTCACCAGAATGGGTCTTGCTTTCTTTGGCTGACATCATGGCGTGCTCAGCATGAACTGCGTTATATTTATCAGCCATTGCCTTGTATTTAGCATCATCTGAACAACCAATTAATGCGTTATTACAAACTATTAAAAGTAATAAAAAACTGTGATATTTATTCATGATGTTATGTTTATGTAAACAGGTGCGGGATAACTCAATGTTCAAGTTTTTTAGCTTGACTAAGGCGAGCCCAGATAAATCAAGGTGTTTTCATCAATAGTTACACGTGCTACATGATGGCACTTGTGGCTGCAAGCATTGATTTAGTGGGGCTCTCTAAAATCAAAAATTAAAAACTCGAACATCGAGGGATAAGTAAATTTACTACCGAACATTAAACGCTGAGTTATCTGCAAGCATAAGTAGCGCTTAAAAAATTACATACAAAAATTTATGTAATTATTCAGTCCGCCTCTTTAGAAAAGAGTAGTTTAGGGAGATTTAATTAGATAAATCCGCCCATTTCAAAGGGACGGCGAAACGTGCAATGTTCTTTTTGGGAAGGGTCTAAATAATTACCTATGTATTAAAGGATGTATCAGCGTTTACGAACAAGTTGATAAGGACGCGTAATATAGCCCATAGGCACACTCCACACATGCACCAAGCGACTGAAAGGGAAAACTACAAATATCGTCATGCCTAAAAACAAGTGTAACTTAAAGATAATCCCTATATTGCTTATTTGCTCTGCTGCTCCGCCACGAAAAGTAACAATGCGTTGCGCCCATTCTGACAACAACAGCATATTGGAACCATCGCTGTGATAAATAGAAATAGGTAAGGTAAGTAAGCCCAAAACTAACTGCACAGCAATCAGTAATAAAATAAAAATATCCATACGACTACTCGTGGCCAAAATACGCGGATCAGTTAAGCGACGACGAATTAAGATATAAATACCCTTGGCACATAGTCCACCAAAAACGCCGCCAACAACAATAGCCAGTAACTGTTTAGCCGATGTGGATAAACCTAAGCTATGATAAATTGCAGGCGGTGTCAGTAAGCCAATGAAATGTCCAATAAATAACATTAATATGCCGATGTGAAATAAATTACTACCGGCACGTAATTCTTTTGCTCGTAAAAATTGACTTGAACCTGTTCGCCAGGTGTATTGATCACGGTCATAACGTGCCATACTGCCAATAAAAAATACGCTGATAGCGATATAGGGATAGTAACTAAATAATAAGGTATTGAAATAATCCACAAGCTAACTCCTTCTAAAGAGAACGATTTTGCGCGGTTAAATACTGCTCGCGCGGCATGATAAAGAGTGGACTGATAGCAACGGTTTGGCTGTTACACGCCTCTTCAGCCCCCATAAAACTAACAGCCTCTTCTTCCCATAGTGCATCCATATTAGTCAATGTGTCATCCTCGCCTTCGGTGCTTGCTTGACGACAGATATCTTCCAATCCATCAGGTTCGCCAGCAATCCCAGCTAAGGCATCAAAAATGGCACTTGCTCGGCTACCACGCTCTTTAAGCCGTGCACCTAATAAACTTAAAACGGGCATAGCATCCTGCAATAATTGAATGACTTCGGTTGACTCCTGTTGCGCTAGAAACTCCAAAAATAATGGAATGTAATCTGGCAATTCATGCGTAGCCATTTCAAAGCCGCAAGATTCATACTTTTGTAATAGATTAACCATCGCTTGCCCGCGATCACGAGATTCTCCGTGAACATGTTCAAAAATATGCAATGATAAAAATCGTCCTCGATCAAATAATGCTACATACGCTTCTTGGACATCAATTAAATCAGTACCTCGATAACTATCTATCAATGCCAACACCAATTTTTTATGCTCATTAAGCAATAAATTTTCTTGTTCGACGACCATCGCCATTTCATCTAAGGCTAATAACGTTTCAGCTTCTGGATAACTTAGCAATACGGATAAAACTTTTAAGGTAAGCATTATGACTCCTTATTTTATTGATTCTACTGTAATTGGAATCTTAATTGGAATACCACGGCTACGTTGTGGCTTACTATTCCCACCAAACAAATTAGTGTCCGAATTACCCGAAGAACAACCGCTACCAAAGCTAAAACCGCAACCACCTTGCTCTCCATAAGCATCGAAAGTTGAACTAGCGTATTCTCGATGACTACTTGGAATTACGAAGCGGTCTTCGTAATTAGCAATGGCCATATATCGGTACATATCTTCAACCTGTAACTGAGTTAAACCAACGCGTTCCAACACGGCAGTATTAACTATGCCATCAACGGTTTTGCTGCGCATATAAGCACGCATTGCCAACAGACGCTCCAAACCTTGTACAACGGGCTCTTCTTTGCCTGCGGTCAATAAGTTAGCCAGATACTGCACAGGAATTCGCAACGAACGTACATTAGGAATGTCACCATCCATACCAATTTGGTCGTTTTCAGCCGCAGATTGAATGGGTGACAGTGGGGGTACATACCAGACCATTGGCAAGGTACGAAATTCTGGATGCAACGGAAATGCCACCTTCCAATCTATTGCCATTTTATAAACTGGTGATGCTTGTGCTGCTGTTAACCAAGAGTCAGGAATACCAGCAGCTCTAGCTTCAGCAATGACAGTTTCATCAAAAGGATCAAGAAAAATATCCAGCTGTTGTTGATACAAATCTTGCTCATTTTTACAACTTGCCGCCACTTCGATACGGTCGGCGTCATAGAGCAACACACCTAAATAACGAATCCGGCCAACACAGGTTTCTGAGCATACCGTAGGCTCGCTCGCCTCAATACGTGGATAACAGAATGTGCATTTTTCAGACTTCCCAGTATCCCAGTTGTAATAGATTTTTTTGTATGGACAGGCAGAAACGCACATTCGCCAGCCGCGACATTTATCCTGATCAATCAAGACAATACCGTCTTCTTCTCGTTTATAAATTGAACCACTTGGACAGGCTGCTACGCAGGTAGGATTAAGACAATGTTCACACAAACGCGGCAAATACATCATGAACGTATTTTCAAATTCACCGTACATGTTTTTTTGGATAGTATTAAAATTAGTATCCCGCGAACGTGATGAAAATTTGGTGCCCAAAATTTCCTCCCAATTCGCTCCACCTTCAATTTTTTCCATACGTTCGCCAGTAATGACAGAATAAGGTCTCGCAGTGGGAGGATTCTTTGCTTCTTTAGCCGTATGTAAATGCTGATAATCAAAATCAAATGGTTCGTAATAATCATCAATTTCAGGCAAATCAGGGTTAGCAAAAATATTACGCAAACTCTTAATCTTTCCGCCTTGTCGCGGCTCTAACGTCCCATTTTCTTTACGAAGCCAGCCGCCATTCCATTTATCCTGATTTTCCCACTGTTGTGGAAAACCAATACCTGGCTTGGTTTCAACGTTGTTAAACCATGCATACTCAACACCTTTACGCGAAGTCCACACATTTTTGCAAGTCACTGAACAGGTATGGCAACCGATACACTTATCCAAATTTAAGACCATGCCTATTTGCGCGCGAATATTGCGCATTCCTTTCTTTACATTTGTCATTGCACGACCTCCTGTTGATTGCCATCTTGACTAGGCTCTTCAAGCCAATCTACTTTGTTCATTTTCCGGACAATTACAAACTCGTCCCGATTTGAGCCAACCGTGCCGTAATAGTTAAAGCCGTAACTTTGCTGGGCATAACCGCCAATCATGTGTGTTGGTTTAAGCGTTGCTCGGGTAACTGAATTATGAATGCCTCCCCGTCCGCCAGTGGTTTCTGCACCTGGCATATTAACGATTTTTTCTTGAGCGTGATACATCATGCATAAGCCTTCAGGGACGCGTTGACTAACAATGGATCTGGCAACCAAAGCACCATTAATATTGAACGCTTCTATCCAATCATTATCATTAATACCGGCTTTTTCTGCATCAATTTCACTCATCCACACGACAGGACCGCCGCGTGATAAAGTTAGCATTAACAGATTGTCTGTATACGTACTGTGGATGCCCCATTTTTGATGTGGAGTAAGAAAATTTAATACCAGCTCAGCATTACCATTGGGTTTTTGACCTAAGATAGATTGAATAGAACGGGTATCAATTGGCGGCTTATAGACGCACAACGTTTCACCAAAAGCACGCATCCAGCTATGATCCTGATAAAACTGTTGCCGACCCGTTAGCGTTCGCCATGGAATTCGTTCATGCACGTTGGTATAACAAGCGTTGTAGCATACTTGTTCGGATTCTAATCCACTCCACGTTGGCGAAGAAATAATCTTACGCGGCTGTGCCTGAACATCCCGGAAACGGATTTTATCGTCTTCACGTGGCAGTGCTAAATGGGTATGATTTCGCCCCGTTATTTTACTCAAGGCTGCCCATGCTTTAACGGCAACATGACCATTGGTTTCTGGTGCTAGCATTAAAATAACTTCTGTTGCATCAATATCAGAGTCAATACGCGGCAAACCTTTACTGATACCTTCTTCAGTCACCCGTCGATTTAACTCACCAAGTTGCTCAACTTCCGTCTCAGTATTCCAAGCAATGCCTTTACCACCATTACCGATATTACTTAACAACGGACCTAACGAGGTAAACATTTTGTAAGTATTAGGATAATCACGCTCAACCACAACGAGTGAAGGCATGGTTTTGCCTGGAATTGGTTCACAGTCACCTTTCTTCCAGTCCTTGACATCAAACGCTTGAGCCAGTTCACTTGGGGTATCATGCAGCACAGGCACGGCAACGATATCTTGTTCTACCCCTAAATGCCCCACCGTTAAACTTGAGAATTTTTTTGCTATACCTTTATATATATCCCAGTCAGATCGCGATTCCCACGCTGGATCAACAGCTTTGGACAAAGGATGAATAAAAGGGTGCATATCCGAGGTGTTTAAGTCATTTTTTTCATACCACGTTGCTGTCGGCAGAATAATATCTGAATACAAACACGTTGTAGACATCCTAAAATCTAAGGTGACCAATAAATCGAGTTTACCTTCTGCGGCAGTATCGTGCCATAGCACTTCTGACGGTTTTTCACCATTAGCACCTAAATCTTTACCTTGTATGCCATGCTGAGTACCTAGCAAATACTTTAAAAAGTATTCATGTCCCTTACCTGAAGAGCCTAATAAATTAGAGCGCCACACGAACATATTACGCGGAAAGTTTTTTGGATTATCAGGGTCTTCACAGGACATTTTTAAACTGCCGTCTTTCAGACTAGCAACAACATAATCAACAGGAGCTTTACCGGATGCAAGCGCATCTCGCACTATCTGTAACGGATTGGTTTGTAATTGCGGTGCTGATGGTAACCAACCCATGCGTTCAGATCTGACATTAAAATCAATCAAACTACCTTGCCATTCTTCTGGTTTGGCTGTGGGCGATAAAATCTCACTAACTTTAAGTGTTTCATAGCGCCACTGACTAGTGTGATTATAAAAAAACGAGGTACTATTCATTTGTCTAGGAGGACGCTTCCAATCTAAAGCAAAGGCTAAAGGTAACCACCCTGTTTGTGGACGCAACTTTTCTTGTCCCACATAATGCGCCCAACCACCACCCGACTGCCCAACACAGCCACACAACATTAACATGTTCATGATGCCACGATAATTCATGTCCATGTGATACCAGTGATTAATCCCAGCACCTAAAATGACCATTGAACGACCGTGAGTTTTTTCAGCGTTAGAGGCAAATTCTCGAGCCACCATAATGACATTTTTACTCGTTACACCCGTTATTTTTTCTTGCCAAGCGGGTGTATAAGGAAAATCTTCATCATAAGAAGTCGCAACATTACCGCCACCCAATCCACGATCTATACCATAATTGGCCACTAACAAATCGAATACAGTGGTAATAAATACTTCAATACCATCAGCTAACATAATTTTTTTAACGGGCACATTACGTTGTTGAATAGCGGCATGGGCAGAGTGCGTAAAATGTGGATGCGTAGAGCCTCCAAAATAAGGAAAGCCAACACTGACACAATCATCTTTGGTATCCAGTAAACTCAAGCGTAATTGCACAGCCTGATTATCTACGGTTTTTTGTTCTATATTCCAATGCCCAGTTTCCCCCCAACGAAAACCAATCGAACCACATGGAGGTACTATCTGATCATTATGTTCATTGTAAGCAACTGTTTTCCATTCGGGATTATTATCTTGACATAAGTTGCCTAAAAAATCGGCTGCTCTTAAAAAGCGATCTTGTACATAATAACCCTGTTGTTCTTTAAGCATAACAAGCAAAGGTAAATCAGTATTTTCGCGAACATATTGGTTGAAATATGGACTTTGTCGCTCAACATGAAATTCTTTGAGAATGACATGCCCTATTGCCATTGCTAACGCAGCATCAGTGCCTTGTTTAGGATGCAGCCATAAATCGGCAAACTTACTCGCTTCAGAATAATCAGGGCTGACCACCACAACTTTCGCACCTTTATAACGTGCCTCAGTCATAAAATGTGCATCAGGAGTGCGTGTTTGCGGTACGTTTGAACCCCACAGCATTAAAAATCCAGCGTTATACCAATCGGCAGATTCAGGAACATCTGTTTGTTCGCCCCATGTTTGCGGTGAGGCTGGAGGCAAATCACAATACCAGTCATAAAAACTCATGCTTACGCCACCTATCAATGATAGATAACGACTACCCGCCGCATAAGACACCATCGACATCGCTGGAATTGGTGAAAAACCAATAATTCGATCAGGACCAAATGTTTTTGCAGTGTAGATATTAGCCGCTGCGATAATTTCGTTTACCTCTTCCCAATTAGCACGCACCAAGCCACCTAAGCCACGCTGAGATTTGTATGCGCTACTTTTGGCGGTATCTTCAACAATGGAGGCCCATGCTTCTATAGGTTCTAAAGTTTGCCTTGCCTCACGCCATAGCCTAATCAGGCGACCACGTATCATGGGATATTTAAGACGATTAGCACTATATAAATACCATGAATAACTAGCGCCACGCGGACACCCACGGGGTTCGTGATTTGGTAAATCAGGACGTGTACGCGGATAATCCGTTTGTTGCGTTTCCCAGGTAACCAAACCATTTTTGACGTAAATTTTCCAGCTACACGATCCAGTACAATTCACGCCGTGCGTAGAACGCACAATTTTGTCATGCTGCCAACGTGAACGGTAACTGTTTTCCCAGCTTCTATCTTCATTAGTCGCTATGCCATGATTGCCTGAAAAAGGTTCTGTTTTTTTCTTGAAAAACAATAAACGGTCGAGAAAGTGACTCATTATAATTTACCTTTAGTTGGTGGTAAGGATAAACTCGTGTGGTTTACCTTTTGAGTTTATTTATAGGTGTACATCGATTTACCAGCGACAATCACAAGGAATTGTCCTTTACATCAACAAGGCATAGCTGAATTTTTACGCGCATAATTCCACCAAGTAATGGCTATACACGTCATATAAAAAACAATAAAACCATACAGAGCAGCATCGGGTTTACCTGTAATGCTTATCGCAGAACCGTAACTCTTAGGGATAAAAAATGCGCCATAAGCGGCGACTGCTGAACTAAATCCTAATACTGCAGCGGCTTCCTTTGCTGCCTCTTTCCTTGCTTTTGCCAACATTTCTTCCGTTTGCTCTTTGACGGCAGCCAATCGCTCAGTCATAAAAATAATTGGAATCATGCGGAAAGTTGAACCATTACCAATCCCGGTAGTAATAAATAACACCATAAACATAATGAAAAACCCCCAGAAATCTCCTGAATTATCCACTGATGGCATGAAGTGTAATACCCCAAAAACCGCAGCAATCATGATGACAAAATTCCACAAAGTGACCTGTGATCCACCGAGTTTATCAGCTAACCAACCGCCAACGGGTCGTATTAACGCGCCAACCAATGGGCCTAAAAAGGCGTACTGCATTGGATTTACATCAGGAAACAATATTTTAATCAGCATAGGAAATCCTGCTGAATAACCAATAAAAGACCCAAACGTTCCTGTATAGAGCCAACACATCAAATAATTATGCTTACGTTTAAAAATGATGGCTTGCTCATTAAACGATGCTTTCGCTGAGGCAATATCATTCATACCAAACCATGCAGCAATACTGGTTACAAGAATAAACGGCACCCAAATAAAACCAGCATTTTGTAACCAGAGACTTTTAGTGACCCCAGCCTTAACCCACTCCTGCGCATCGCCACCCCATGATCCAAAAACACTCATAGCAATAACTAAAGGCACCACAAACTGCACAGTACTTACGCCCAAATTACCTAAGCCAGCATTTAAACCCAGTGCTGTTCCTTTTTGTGATTGTGGGTAGAAAAAACTAATATTCGCCATACTGGAAGCAAAATTACCACCTCCAAAACCACATAATAAGGCTAAGACGACCATCAAAATATAGGGGGTTTCAGTATTTTGAACTGCAAATCCTATCCAGATGGCGGGTAATAATAAAGAAAATGTACTAAACGCTGTCCAGCGACGACCACCAAAAATTGGCACCATGAAAGAATAAAAGATCCGTAAGGTTGCACCCGACAGTCCTGGCAATGCAGTCAACCAGAATAATTCATTGGTGGTGTATGTAAACCCGATACTGGGTAAATTGATAACGACGACACTCCATACCATCCACACCGCAAACGCCAGCAATAAAGCGGGAATGCTAATCCACAAATTACGATTAGCAATGCGCTTACCTGTTTTTTCCCAGAAGTTAACATCTTCAGGATTCCACTCAGTCAATACTAAGGACGACGGGTGACTTAGCTCTGGCAAGTCAGTTGACACTCGCGCCAATTCTGGAACCACTCGACGCTCCATTAAGACAACAGAAAAATGCATCCAAATTAAGGCGATGACGACTAATACAAACAGCAACATAAAACAGCTGCTCCAAATGCCCGTTAAATCATTTAACATACCAAATGTCAGGGGCAGCAAGAAACCGCCCAAACCACCGATCATACCAACAGCACCGCCAACAGCACCGATATTGTCAGGATAATAAACGGGAATATGTTTGTACACTGCCGCTTTGCCAAACGACATAAACAAACCCAGCACAGACATCAGAAAGATAAAACCCACAGAACCAATAGCTAAACTAAAATGAATATCGCCTTTAATACCATGCACGACATAATCAGTAGGCGGATAAGAAAGTAAAAAAGTACAGATACCTGCAACAATAAACGTCCAGTACATAATTAATCGTGCACCGTAACGGTCTGATAACCAGCCACCTAACGCTCTAAACAAGCTGGCAAAAATAGAAAATAAAGCTGCTAGCATACCTGCTACCTTAATATCAAATCCGTAGGCACCAACAAGATAACGAGGCAACCAAAGAGCTAAGGCGACAAACGCACCAAATACACAAAAGTAATAGAGCGAAAAACGCCACACCTGCATATTTTTAAGTGGCTCCAGCTGTTTGACAAACGAAACCGCCTTTACACCAGCTAACCGCCTAGCTTTAAGAGCAGGTTCATCTTCGCTGAAATACCAAAAAATGACCGCCATTAGTAATAAAGCCCCTCCCCAAATTTGTGCCACGGCATGCCAGCCAAACGCCACCATGACAAAAGGTGCGGTAAATTTTGTGACTGCAGCACCGACATTGCCAAGACCAAAAATACCTAAAGCAGTCCCTTGTTTTTCGGTAGGAAACCAGCGCGAGGTGTACGCAATACCGACTGCAAAAGAGCCACCCGCAATACCAATACCTAATGCGGTCACCAAATACATAAGATAAGTATCAACCGTAGTGAGTAAAAAAGTAGCAATAGCAGCTGTCACCATCACGATGGTATAAACGATACGCCCCCCATATTGGTCACTCCAAATACCCAATATCAAGCGAATTAATGAACCAGAAAGAATAGGTGTTCCAATTAACAATCCAAATTCAGTTTCACTTAAGCCCAAGTCTTTTTGAATTTGCAAACCAATGATAGAAAAGATTGTCCAGACTGCAAAACAACTCGTGAAAGCAACCGTACTAAGCGAAAGTGCGCGCGATTGTTGTTCTGGTGTGACATTATTGAGAATAGGCATAACAACCTTTATGTGTGTGTTAAATAATGTAAGTTTTATAAGCCTCTGACGTTACACAATAACGTTGCTTCAGTCTCGTTTGTCGTGCCAAGCACAGCAGAATTGGAATATTATGCAGGAGAAAAACAATTAATTGCTGTCAAAGAAAATCAACGGTAATGGGTAACTGATGAGTAATATCCATAAGTAAAATACAATGTAGCTTTACAATTTGATAGTAAACGAACCAGCAACGACACTAACATGATTTGGTAAAGATGGACTTCAATATACCTTGCAAATTATAGTTTATTTTCAGTAAATAACCACATAAAAATCACCCTTATATGCAAATCACAATATTTGAATCAGTCGGGCATCTCGTTAAGCTAGGCCAAGTTCAAAGTGAAATCCAATGAAATCAGTGCGATACCCACTTTACTGGACTTGCTCGAAGTCAAAGGCTGCAGCATCACCATCGATGCAATGGGCTGCCAGACCGACATAGCGGAAAAAATTATTGAAAAACAAGCCGATTATGTTCTTGTGATGAAGGGTAACCCAAAGCATTGATATGAGGCCATCACCGATTATTTCGAACAGGCAATAGCCGCCAACAAGCCGGAACTGTGCCAACTCCAGACTTCTGTGGAAACCGATGCGGGCATGGGCGTTTTGAGACGCGACGGTGCTATCTGTCGAATTGCCTAGACACCTTGCCCGAAGCTAAAAAATGGAAAGGCCTAAAAAGTATTGGCATGATCGAAAGCGAACGCTTCATCAATTGCCAAATGACCCTTGAACGACAGCACTATCTCTGCTCTCTAACGAATGTGAAGTCCTTTGCACACGCAGGACGTGCGTTTAGGGAAGATGATTCGCGCATCCGCAAAGGTTATGCGCCTGAAAACTTTAACATTGTCCACCAACTCGCTATCAATTTGTTAAAAAAGAACCCTCTAAGTTGAGCATCAAATGAAAACGATTTATGTCGGCATTAAGCAATAAATTTCAGGGAAAAGTCATTTTTTTCTACCTGCTATTTATATGCACTTGCCCTAACCTAATCCAGTCAGTTGTAAACATGTTCAGTACGAATGCTGTAATGTTAAAACGAATTTTTGCCCTAACTTGATCGAGAAATTTAGGCGGCTGAATTGGTATATTTTTTGAAGGGTATTGTCTTAATTTCAGGACGTGCTAACTTATTGACACTTAAATGAATAAATTAGTTTGCACTTTTATCAATATTTAGACAAAACTTTGATGCAATGTTTTGTGTCTATTAGGCTGTATAATTTCAAAATTAAATTACGAGGTGATTAGATGTCTAAGTTATATTGGTATGGAAACAGTGGATCGGTAACTTTTGTGGAGCAAGGAAGTCCGCAAAATATAAACGAGGTGGTAAGTATTGAAATTACAGGTATTTTTAACAGTGACGATGTCTGGGATGGAGGGGGTAACGGTACATTATTTGGAACGTCTAATTCCGATCTCATAACTTTAGATTATACCTTTCTTTCATTACCCAGTCTTATTGGAATTACTGAAATACGCTCAGGTGATAGTGCTGATCTTGTTGACTTTACATCTTTACGTTTCACTTATGGTAATGTATCGATCCAGGGTGGCTCAGGAGACGATTGGATTTTAACCAATGACGGAAACGATATACTTGATGGAGGGGCTGGTAATGATCGGTTAAAAGGATATTACGGTAATGATGTGCTAACTGGTGGGATTGGCAAGGATGAGCTATATGGTGGTAACGGTAATGACACGCTTATAGGTGGTATTGGAAAGGATCAATTAATTGGTGGAATGGGTAAAGATGTTTTCGATTTCAATACCTTGAAAGAAACTGATGTATCCAAGCATACACGAGACATCATTACCGACTTCTCACACGGCCAGGATAAGATTGACCTTTCAACGTTAGATGCCAATCAAGCAATTAATGGAAACCAAGCATTTTCGACTCTCGTTCTTGGAGCAACCTTTTCAGGTGCATTTGCCAATCTAGGAGACCTTTACTTTGACAATGTGACACATGTGCTTTACGGAAATACCGATACCGATAGTGCTGCGGAATTTTCTATTCAGTTGACTGGTATTAATACGTTTACTATCAGCGATATTATCCTGTGATCGATATGTCATCAATTGGTAAAGTCTTAAGTCAATGCACAACCCAATAAGTCAGTCAAAGGGACGCACCCCGTAACATTATGCCAATTAACAATAATTCGGACAGTTTTTAAAAAATAAGAAACTGGTATTAGGTTTGGCGACAGCTGCCTATCGTGCCACTTAATAAAATTTAACGCAGCAAAACTAGCATTAATCGGTATCTGTTGAAAACAATAGGGAAAAACTCACGCGTGATTCGGTTTTGTTGACCAAGTAAGCAATACGCACATCACGTTTGAGATTCACACAGTTCGCGTAGACTTATCAACGTGACCAGCAAAACACCGAAAAATTTTTTTGTGGTTTTGAAAGTATGGACATTTTTTCTAAAATTGATTCTAGTCGCTTCATGGAAATCTTTTTTTCAGCCAATACCTTCGCCAATTGGCATGAGTAATTTATAGATATCGAAGGAAAGAGAAAGGTCAGAGAAGGTAGAATACC
>QYQN01000052.1 GCA_007280895.1 Methylococcaceae bacterium | reverse complement strand
CGCTACTTTTTCAAGTTGGTAAGCCATCGCCACGCGGCAGTTTTTGATATTGCCGTCCGCGTCAGTCACTTCTACGTCTTTATGAAAATGCAACCAATGTGAAATCGTTGATTCACTGTGTGGATGTTTAGCGCGAATTTCAATGCGTCCGTTTTCGTAGTCAATGCGTTCTAAGGAGCCTTGCGAACCATCAGGTAATGAATAATTGATTTTGCGAATATGACTAAGAAATAGAAGTGCATTGTCGCCCAACGCACAAAGCCCTTTTTCAACTTCGTTTGCAGCAAGGACAGATGATTTTTTAGGATTATCAAAAGGAAATACAAAGCGGGTTTTATTTTTACCGATAGATGTTTGCTTCACCTTTTTAGTTTCAGGCACAACTAAATCATGAATCTGAAAATGAAAATCGCCCGAATGAATTTCTGGCGTTTTGGTGTAAGCAAAAACCGCTTTGAAACCCACGCCGAATTTACCAATGCTGGTTGCATCGTCACGTTTGGTACTGTTGCCAATACTGGTAATAGATTCAACATCTTTGAATTCAAACAACCGTTTGCCGTTATGCGTAAATTCTACCGCCGACTCAGACAGTTTAAAGGTAACTTCAGTTGCTTGAGGGTCTTCGGCATTTTGTAGCAATTCGTAGATAAAATGCGCGTTGTCAGGGTAAAGCTCAGTTAATAAACGATTGATACCTTCGTCAAAACCATTTTCACGGTTTGCTTCAACCCATTTAAGACGTTTTTGTTTGAGGTCTATTAAATCATTACTTTTCATACGCTCAATTCCTAATTTCTAATATCCCAAATAACACCGCTTGCGCGAGTATATCACCCGAATCACGGTCAACTTCTAGCTGTTTAACACGTTGTTGAAAATCCGCCTCGGCATTATGTAATTGCGATTCTTTCATGGTCTTGATTTTCGGATTGGTATTGCGTCGAATTATATCTTCCAATATCGCTACTCGTGCCGCGTGACTGCTACGCAAACTTTGTAATCGATGTTCAACGCGCTGACGATTTTTAGCTTGATGTTCGGCTTGGGTTTGTTGCCACAGTTGATAATGATGCTGTTCCAAATTATCAAATACAGCTTGTTCGGGTAAATCCTCTGTTCCTGTTTCTGAACTTGCTAACAAGGGCATCAATTGTTCGCGTAACATCGCATTTTCAGTTACAGCAATAAATTCTTGATCAGCTTTTACGCCTTTGCTGTCCCAACGGTAAATCGCAAACGGATAAAGCCCAGCGGCAGCCTCATTGCTGGTAGCGATTACCGAAGCAAAAGCCTGTTCTTCAGTCGCTACGGCTTGCGTTGCCAAACGAATCAACGGATGTAATGTGTCAATATGAGTCACATGATTGTTTTCAGCCGCGCCTTCCTGACTAAAACTGATGGCTAAATTTGGTTCATTTCCTTTTAGCCAATTTTCCCATTCTTTCACTACAGTTTCTCTACTACGCCCTAGCTTTTGTAAATCCTGTAAAAGAAGTTGCCGCGCTTCCTGACTTAACCGTAATGTTTTAATTGGTTTATCGCCCAATATGAAGGCTTGCTCTTTTTCTAGTCGTTGTTGAAGATAATGCGAAACCAAATCTTGCAATGCTTCGGCAGATAAAAATGGACTCGTAGCTTGTTTTAACGTTTCATTCCAGGAGGCTTGCGCTATATCGATGCCGAACAATTCAGATTCACGACTTTCCAATTCTTCTTGTTCGTGCAAAATCCGAATATCGTTATCGGCGAGTTGTTGCAAACGTTCTTGGCGGTCAGCGTCGGTTAAAGTAAATTGCTCGCTGATGCTGTGAATTTGTTGAGTAATCTCACCTAATATCGCTTCACAACCACCAATCGCCGATTCAAATACACCAATACGCCATAAACAACGGTGATAAATATCCGCATCTACCGTGTCGGGCGTGATGAAATTAACAATCGCGACGGTTTCGCTTTTTTGTCCGTAACGGTCAATTCGTCCAATACGTTGTTCAATTCGCATGGGATTCCACGGCAAATCATAATTCACTAAATAATCGCAGAATTGAAAATCTAAGCCTTCACAGCCTACTTCGGAAGAAAGTAGCAGATCAATCGCGTCTTCATTTTCTCGTGGTAATGAAAAGCGACGGCGTAAATCAGCACGTTCTTCGTGGCTAACTTCGCCATGAATCAGCCCAAAACGGAAGGCATTTTCAGGCATATTGCTAACCAAGTAACGTAACGTGTGCCGAAAGCTCGAAAACAACAGGATTTTATTATTAGTTTGATGTTGTTTATCGGTGATTAAAATTAACAATTGTTCTATTTTTGGGTCTTCATCAGGTAGATGTTCTGCCAATTCAATTACGCTATAAATATCGTTTTTGAGATTTTCAGGAAGCTCGACATAATTATTTTCTTCGTCGTCAGAAAGCTCTGAAAATTGCAAAACGTTTAGCTTATTTTCGAGCATATCTTTTAGTAATGGCGCGAGACCATGCAAACAACTGGCTGCTTGTCGGCGAATCGTAGTCAGCATGAAATTGACACTTTTTTCACCATGACAATGCGCGTAAATACCTGCCATAACGTCTAGTAGATAATTGTGTAATTGACGTTGTGACGCAGTGAAATCTACTTCAACCGTTTGTGGCTTACGTTGCGTAAAATTGCCAATATCACGACGGCGAGTTCGGTTAATCAAATCATTAAACGTGTAAAAAGATTCGATGCTACGGATGAGTTTTACCCGTTCAATTTCGGTGAAATCGGTTTCTTTTAATTTCGATTGAATTGCTTTGAAGTCAGGATCATTTCGTAAAAATCGTAGCCCCCACTCAGTACCATTGGCCGCATTCTGTAACGCTTCAGTTGCTTGATGTTGCCAATCTTCAGACTTTTTTCGACAGTGATAAATCGCGGTATTGAGATGCGGATTCGGAGCCGTCATCGCCTTAAAACTTTCACCATCAATAATTAAATCGGGACGTAATAAATTAAGCAGTGTGTATAAATCGGCTTGTCCTAATTGAATAGGCGTTGCAGTTAAGAAAACAACCGCTTGAGCGTGTTCACATAATAAACTTACACCTTTATGCAGCCACGTTTCACTGTTTCGTAAATGATGGGCTTCGTCAACGATAATTAAGTCAAATTTTGGTGGTGCGTCTAACGTTGATAAACCTTTATAAGCGTGTTTACCTATCTTTCCTTCAACCAATTCACTGTCAAATAATGAAAATGGCAGAATTGAGTAGTTATCTTTTCGTGGCCACTGTCCCTCTAAATCTGTTTCTTTAAGACAATGACGTAAGCGTTGACCATCCAGCGCACGAAAATCCTCATCAAAACGTTTCATTTCCTTATGCCATTTCTGTTCTGCAACGAGAGCCTTTGGACAAATAATCAGCACCGAGTTTATGTCCATTCGGGCTTTGAGTTCTTTGATAATTAAACCCGATTCGATTGTTTTACCCACGCCAACTTCGTCGGCAATTAGTAAACGTGGTCTGTCTGCACGAATGAGCTTTAAAACGGGACGATACTGGTAGGGGACAAATTGAATGCGTCCAGAGTTCAAAGAATAAATACGGGAGTTGGACGGAGTTTGTAATTGCAACGCAGTGATTTTTGCTTTCAATTCGTGGGCAGTTAAATTACGTCTACTTTCAGCTTTATTTTCAATAGCGATAAGCTGACTTTGATAATAGGTAGCAAAAGCATTATCGACAAATACTTTGTAACGAGTTTCACCATGTTGCATTAGTAAAACTTCAAAAATTGGAAAGTTTTTATTTGGATTTGATTTTAAGGCAACTATTTGTTTTTCTTTGAAAATAGACATTTTAATTTTCCCCTTTGCCATTAAAAATTACAATTCAGATAAATCAATTCATCTGGAACCTGATTGTTCTCATTAGACTATTATATCTAGTTGGACAGAAAATAAATGTGTAAAAAAAGCTCAGAAATTGTTTAAAAATAGGCGATTTCTGAACAGATAGCCTTAATGAATCGGGCTACCAACTTAAAGAGGGATACGGTTAACCCTTGTTCATCCACATAGCACGAGTCTTTACACAGGTTTTATCGCTTGTCATTTAGGTTCGTTCCCAAGTAGGCGCACACGGTGGCCTGTGAGGTTAAGTCTGCTCGTTAGCTTTGTCTGGTGTTGGTTAGCAGTATTGGATAGTTGGGGGCGGGGGAATCTGATAAAATCTCCCCTTAATCTTTCTCAATAATAGAGGGGGGATTGTCTGTTTACAATTTTTTATTTTAATGAGGAAGGTATGCAAGTTCATAAAACAGAGTTACCTGGCGTGTTAATTGTTGAGCCTAAAGTCTTTGGTGATGAGCGTGGTTATTTTATGGAAACATGGAGTCAGCCTCGTTATGCTGAACAGGTCACCACCGATTTTTTTGTGCAAGATAATGTGTCTTTTTCTAGGCGAGGCGTGTTGCGTGGTTTGCATTATCAGCGGGTCAATACTCAAGCTAAATTAGTGTATGTGTTATTGGGGGAGGTTTTTGATGTCGCGGTTGATGTGCGATGGGGGTCACCTACTTTTGGGCAATGGACGAGTGTGCTGTTATCAGCTGAAAATAAAAAACAATTCTTTGTTCCTGCTGGCTTTGCTCATGGCTTTTGTGTGACCTCGGAGACGGCATTATTTGCTTATAAATGCACGGATGTTTATAACCCACAAGCGGAATACACGGTGTTATGGAATGATCCGACTCTGGCAATTCCTTGGCCAGCCCCGCATCCTGAGTTGTCAGCAAAAGATGCTCAAGGCACCTTATTAGCAGAGGTTGCAGAAGAGCTATTACCGCGCTATTAAGAGGAGACTATTTATTACAAATTATATAAATCAGACATTTAAGGGTTATTTATGAAAGAAATTTTACTTGTTACGGGTGGCGCAGGTTTTATTGGTGCTAATTTTGTTTTAGATTGGTTGGCAACAAAAAATACTCCCGTGATCAATCTCGATTGTTTAACGTATGCAGGCAATATGGAAAATTTAGCCTCAGTACACAACGATTCTAATCATATTTTTGTACAAGGCAGTATCACCGATTCAGAATTGGTTAATGCATTGTTTACCCGTTATCGGCCTTCTGCGGTGATTAATTTTGCTGCTGAGTCTCATGTGGATAGATCGATTCATGCTCCAGAAGAGTTTATTCAGACTAATATTGTGGGAACTTTTCGGTTGTTAGAGGCGGCGCGTGGGTATTGGAGCAGTTTGAGCGACGCGCACAAAACGCAGTTTAAATTTTTACATGTGTCCACGGATGAAGTGTATGGGTCATTAAAAAAAGAAGAGCCTGCGTTTCGCGAAGATAATCGCTACGAACCCAATAGTCCCTATTCTGCTAGTAAAGCGGCAAGTGATCATTTAGTTCGCGCTTATCACCATACCTATGGTTTGCCAGTGTTAACGACAAATTGCTCAAACAATTATGGTCCTTATCAATTCCCAGAAAAATTAATTCCCTTAATTATAGTTAATGCCTTAGCAGGAGAGGTCTTGCCGGTGTATGGCGATGGTCAACAAATCCGCGATTGGCTTTATGTTGGCGATCATTGTGCGGGGATTCGTTGTGTACTTGAGCAGGGTGTTGTGGGCGAAACATACAATATTGGTGGCTGGAATGAGATGGCTAATTTAGACATTGTGCACACCATTTGTGATTTATTAGACGAAGCGCGGCCGCGTGAAGATGGTAAGTCTTACCGTGAACAAATCGCCTTTGTGACGGATCGACCTGGTCATGATCGTCGTTATGCGATTGATGCCAGTAAAATTGAGCGAGAACTTGGCTGGCAACCTAAAGAAACCTTTGCTACCGGTATTCGTAAAACTATTTTATGGTATTTAGAAAATGTCGAATGGATTGATAATGTTCAGTCAGGTTTTTATCGTGATTGGTTAATCACTAATTATGCAGAGCGCGACGAATGAAGATTTTATTATTAGGTAAAAATGGTCAAGTGGGCTGGGAATTACAACGTGCTTTAGCGCCGTTGGGTGAGCTGATTGCCTTAGATCGTCAGTTTACCGCCCATGGCTTAACCGGCGATTTATCTAATCTTGCCGGTTTAAAGGCAACAATTTTTACTATCAAACCTGATGTTATTGTTAATGCGGCCGCGTATACCTCGGTTGATAAAGCTCAAGCAGAGGTGGTGTTGGCTAGAGCTATCAATGCCTTAGCCTGTCAAGTGATGGCTGAGGCGGCAACAGAATTAGGGGCATGGTATGTTCATTATTCAACTGATTATGTCTTTGATGGCACGGGCTGTGAGCCTTGGCAAGAAACGGATAGCACTCAACCCATTAATATTTATGGGTCAACAAAATTAGAAGGGGAGCATTTTATTCAGGCTTCTGGTTGTCAGCATTTGATTTTTAGAACGAGTTGGGTGTATGCCGCGCGAGGACAAAATTTTGCTAAAACTATGTTACGGCTTGCCCAAGAGCGTGATAGTTTGCACGTGATTGATGATCAAATCGGTGCGCCCACTGGTGCGGAATTAATTGCTGATGTCACTGCCCATGCGTTACGCATTGCGTTAGTTAAGCCTGAAGTGAGTGGTATTTATCATTTGGTGGCCAGCGGCGAGACGTCTTGGCATTGTTATGCGCAAGTTGTGTTAGACAGTGCCCGCGCTTGTGAGGTTGATATTTTAGTGGAGTCCTCAGCTGTTCATCCCATTGCTACAAAAGCTTATCCAACACCAGCTAAACGTCCACATAATTCACGTATGAACACGACTAAACTTACCAGCACGTTTAATGTTGTGTTACCCGCGTGGGAAGTAGGGGTTAAACGTATGGTTATGGAGTTATTTTAGAAACATTTTATTTTTAATCTTAACGAGTGAATAGTATGAATTCAGTTGCACCCAGTTCTTCATTAGCACGTCGCGGTATCATTTTGGCGGGTGGCTCAGGTACTCGCCTCTATCCAGTTACCAAAGTCGTTTCCAAGCAATTGCTACCCATTTACGATAAGCCAATGATTTATTATCCTTTGGCAACCTTAATGTTGGCAGGAATACGCGATATTTTAATCATTTCTACCCCACAAGATACGCCAAGATTTGAGCAGCTATTAGGGGATGGTAAGGATTGGGGCATTTGTATTCAGTATGCTGTACAACCCAGTCCAGATGGTTTAGCGCAAGCGTTTATCATTGGTAAAGCGTTTATTGGTGATGCACCTGCTGCGTTAGTGTTGGGTGACAATATTTTTTATGGTCATGATTTACAAGTGCAGTTAGAACACGCCATGCAAAGAACAGCGGGGGCAACGGTGTTTGCTTATCATGTTCAGGATCCCGAGCGTTATGGCGTGGTTGCCTTTGATGACATTGGGCGGGCGACGTCGTTAGAAGAAAAACCTGTTCACCCTAAATCAAATTATGCAGTCACTGGCTTGTATTTTTATGATAACGAGGTGATTTCTATTGCTGAACAGCTTAAGCCTTCACCGCGTGGAGAGTTAGAAATTACTGATGTTAATCGTATTTATTTAGAGCGTCAGCAGTTAGCTGTGGAGATTTTAGGTCGAGGTTTTGCTTGGTTAGATACCGGAACCCATGAAAGTCTTATTGAAGCGAGTAATTTTATTGAAACTATTGAGCATCGTCAGGGCTTAAAAATAGCGTGCCCAGAAGAAATAGCGTATCGCAAAGGCTATATAGATGCAGAACAATTACAAAAATTAGCACAACCCTTGATAAAAAGTGGCTATGGTCAATATTTACAGGGCTTGTTAAATGATTATGTCTTTAAGTAAATAAGTTTAACCTTATAAAGGTGTCCCGCTTTAAGTAGAGCGCTGTTTTGGCCACCAACTCAACACGGGACACTCAACAAGGCTTGACCGTTCGTCCTTAGCTTGTCGAAGGAAGGATGGTTAAGCTGCTCATGGTTCGACAAGTTCACCACGAACGGCTTTACCCTTAACTATGTGTTCCTCTTTAAGTTGGTAGCCGCTGTTTTTTTAAATCGTTGCAAGGATAAAGTTAAGCGTGGAGACTCGGTGTGATAGTTTTATTGCGGTTTCAAGAGCCATTGCCAAGCTACCTGGATTGGCTGAATTATTAGGTCATCCCGTTAATTATCATCGTACTGTTGCTGATAAACAGCAGTGTGCCGCTGTGTTAGCGTGGGGGCGTAAGCCCAGTGCATACCAAGCCGAGCAGTTTGCACAGCAGTATGGTTTACCGCTGGTGCGATTAGAAGATGGCTTTTTGCGTTCGGTGCAAACTGGGCAAAAAGATTCGGCGCTGTCAATTGTTGTTGATGAGGTAGGGATTTATTATGACGCAGCACAGCCTTCTCGTTTAGAGCAACTCATTGTGCGCCCCTTATCCGCGGCGCAGTTTGCCCGCGCTGAGGCATTAATCATGGCCTGGCGTGTGGCGCGCGTATCCAAATATAATTACGCAAGAGAACTGCATCCACGCCCGTGTTTGCCTTATGTGTTAATTATCGATCAAGTGCTTGGTGATGCTTCCATTAGCTATGGTCAAGCAGATAAACATAGCTTTCACACTATGCTTGCTACCGCTAAACGTGTTTATCCAGATTGCCTGTTAATTATTAAAACGCATCCTGAGGTCATGACAGGGCGTAAGCGTGGCCACTTTGATCTCAATGCGTTGAGTCATGATAAGCAAATACAGGTTCTTGCTGAAGACGTGCATCCTGTAGGCTTGCTTGAACAAGCACAAGCACTGTTTTGTGTTACGTCACAATTGGGTTTTGAAGGGTTGTTGTGGGGCAAACCTGTGTATACCTTTGGCTTGCCTTTTTATGCAGGATGGGGCTTAACAGTCGATGCGTTAATTGCCCCACCACGTCGCTTGCCCGTGCGTTTAGAAAATTTAGTGTATGCGGCATTAATTGCCTACCCACGGTATCTTGATCCTGAAACCCAGTGCGGGTGTGAAGTTGAGCAACTACTTAGTTGGCTGGGTTTGCAGCGTCAAATGCGCGAACGCTTTCCTGAAAAGTTGGTCGCAATAGGTTTTTCGTGGCATAAAAAACGCCTAGTCAGGCGATTTTTTCAAGGCAGTGAGGTTATTTTTAAGACGAAGCTTCCCGTTACTATAGAACAAGACAAGGCCGCGTTATTAGTTTGGCAACGACCTCGGTTTAAGGAAGCAACACCGGGTCAGGTGTTGGCGATTGAAGATGGTTTTATTCGTTCAGTTGGCTTAGGTGCTGAATTGGCTGCGCCCATGTCGTGGGCAATTGATAGGCGCGGCATGTATTACGATTCAAGATCGGTGTCAGATTTAGAGCATATCTTGCAACACACTGATTTTACCGCTGAGTTGTTGCTGCGTGCCGAGCACTTACGCCATCGTTTAGTGGCAGAGGGCGTAACCAAATACAATGTTGGTGCAGGTCAGTGGTTACGAGAATCGTCGCGTGAGGCTGGACAAGCACGGGTGATTTTAGTGCCAGGACAGGTTGAATCAGATGCTTCATTACGTTTTGGTGCGCCTGTGTTGGCGAGCAATAGTGACTTATTGCAAGCTGTACGGTTGGCTAATCCAGAGGCTTATGTTCTTTATAAACCGCATCCTGATGTTATGGCTGGGCTTAGAAAGCAAGGTGAAAACGATGCACAAGCGTATCAGTGGTGTAATGAAGTGCTGAGTGATGTCGCCATGGGACACTTGCTCACACAGGTTGATGAAGTGCATACCTTGACTTCACTAACTGGGTTTGAGGCCTTGTTGCGAGATAAGAAAGTAGTGTGTTACGGACAACCCTTTTATTCTGGCTGGGGCTTGACAGAAGATAAGGTCGGCTTAGCGCGTCGGACACGCGCTTTAAGTATCAATGCCTTAGTGGCGGGGGTGTTAATTCTGTATCCTGTTTATGTGAGCCGTAGCACGGGGCGGTACACCTCTCCGGAGCGTGCTTTAGCTGAATTAATGGCTTGGCAACAAGAAGCTAAGTTACCTCGCTGGTGTCAAGTTGTATTCCGATATGTCTTAACAGTAGAAAAAAAACTCACGCGTAATGCCGCGTAACAGGCTTAATAGTACACTCTGAATAATCGTTGTAATTGTTGAAACTCATAAAGATACGCGTGTGCAGCGTGCTTATTTCTGGCGATGACAACCAAGTCATGAGAAAACGTTGAGGTGTTATACCAATTAAAACTACCTTCAATGATGGTGGTTTCATCAATAATGCAATATTTTGCATGGATTGGTGAGTAGGGCACTGGATGATCATCCATGCCATATACCAATCCTACCGTAACGCCGCTGTTTTTCAAACGGGTCACCGCAGGTAATAATGGTCTGGCAAGTTCTTCAGCCATAGGACGAGGTTCACCCACTTTACCTAAGCGCGCCAGATGTCCGTTTAATAAAATGTGCACATTAACACCGCGCTGTTGTGCATGAATTAACGCATCAATGACACTGTCTTGATGGCTACCAAGCAGTTCGCCAATTAAAAATAAGGACAGCTTAATTGACTGTTTAGCTCGATGTATTTCTCCTAAAATTGCTTGGTGTGGACGATACACTTTACCGTTTAACATCATGTGTCTACCAAAGGTGTACAGCAAATTGAAAGAGCTTAAGGGATCAATGCCATATTTTTGAATGACGCCGCCGCGTTGACTTTGAAAAATATTATCCAATAAGCGTGTAATGCCTTTAGATTGAAAAGTCATGCCTGATTCCCAATTTGCCCACCAGCGATCAAACGTAATATTAAACGAGCCAAGAATACTATCTTCGTTATTAAAGATAATAAATTTGGTGTGCATATCTGGTTCAACTTCAATTAAATAATGTTTCGGTGTACAAAAAACACCAATCAGCTCAATGTTCGCACGCTTTAATCGGGCGTAATTTTGACTATGGGTAAGGGTCATTTTTCGCCAATCAACGATACACTGAACCAACACACCTTGCTGACTGGCATAGAGTAAATGTGAGACAAAGTCCGTGTCATCAATACAATCAACACTCACTTTTATGGTACATAAACGGTGGGGGTCTTGGTGTTTGCTGTGGATTACTTTATCTATGTGTTCGTGGATAAAACGCTTGGGGTGATAAGGATGGTTTTGTTGCCCTTTGGTAAATTTGGGTATCAATTTTAAACTGTCAAAATGTTGATTGTACCAATCAGCGTCACATTGTAATTCAACGGGGTTAAGTTCGTGCGCACGATAGCTATTGAGTGTTGTCCATTCGCTAGTTATGGCACGATATTGCGGGAGGTCGGTGTCAAGTTGAAACCAATCCATAAAAATATATTCGTATTGTGAGGGCAGGGAGTGTTCATGTAGGTGCACTAAATACGAAAATTTAATGCACGTTATTTCACCAAAGTGCGGCGCGAGGGGTAAGACAAAAAAATCTCGTGTGCTACGTCGGTGAAAATTCCATTGTGCTTGATAGGCGTCGGTATCAATAACAAATGTTTCACAGATATTGTGCTGTCGATACACATTTAAAATGACTTTTACATTGGCTTGCGTGCCATGAAACACGTCAAACTCAATTTTCCCCCAACGAATTTGGAAGGGCTCACGCATATCATTATATTTTATAAAAGAGCCACCTAAATTTCCGTGCACGGGTCGTGCATAATGTTCTGCTGTGTGCATGGGGCGTTCCTTAGTCCTGAGGGTTTATTATTTTAGGCACAAATGTCATGACGTAGCCTAGATGATCTGAAACTGTTCCATAGTCATGGGGGGTGAACAGTGTGTTGGCTGAAATAGCGTGTACTGAATTATGTTGTGGTGCAAAAATATAATCAATTCGGTAGTCATCTGACACGTGTTTCTGTTGATTCTGCTCGGCTGACAAGACGGTGCTAGTGGCTAACCCGTATTCATCTTGATAGTTAAAGTTGTCGATAACCCAGTGATAAGCTGCTGAGCCTGCTTGAATATTAAAATCTCCGCACAGTAAGTAGTTTTCCTCGGCATGCGTTGTTGCGGTAGCCCAATGATGTAACTGCGTAAATTGCTGTTGAAAACCATCTGCCCACCAGCTTAGGTGGCTAGAATAGAGCGCAAGTAAGCCAATATGAGGAACGTGAACGTGTACCATAACAACTTTTCTGGCATGAATATCAAAGGGATCATGACTTGCTGAGACGTATTGAGAGGCTGTTTTTAAGAACGGAAAACGACTTAATATCGCCACGCCTTCACGATACTGATCAAAGCCTAAATGGGACCAGTCGGTATGCAAGTGATAGGGCGTGTGAAGTTGATCATTAATAATTTTTGCAGTATTCGAGTTCCAATCCCCCTCGCCATGATTCCAATATTCTGCAACTTCTTGCAAGCACACAATGTCAATGTGTTGCTCATTAATGGCGTGGGCAATTGTTGTTAATTTGCGTTGTTGATCTGCTTCTTGATAACAGTGTAAGTTAAGAATCATCACGGATAAGGCGGTGCGTTGGCAAAGATAATTTTTGTTATTATTGTTATCCCAAATAAGCTGTTCAGCGCCTACGCATTCAATACTGTATTCAACGTAAAAAGCATCGTTAATGCTGAGTAGAGTTTTCCAAATTTCAATACCGTATTGATTAGGGTTTCTGGCATTGCTTTGTAGCGCGGTATTCCAATAGGTGTGTTTTCGATAACACTTGCTTTGTTTTGAGGTACGCCAATTATCCAGTGTCCAATGAATGATAACCTGATTAATCAACAGTGTTTTATCCAGCGCAAGCGTAATGGGAAGGCGTTTTTGCTGCTGAGGCAAGCGGGCTTGATAGCCTAAATTGTATATTTTCTGACCAGCAGTTAATTGAATTCCAGAATCTGCTTGGCTAGTGTAAGGTCGGCCATTATTGGCCCAGTATGCAGCGGTGTTGGTTTGTAGACGAATTAAAAAGTTAATGTTTCCTGCTAGCCAAGAGCTGGGCGTTAAGCATAACTGCGTTTCGGCAGACCAAAACTCTTGGTTATTATTCCCAGTGCAATGAAATTGCGCGGCTAAAATGTGTTCACGCCCATCTTCACCTGTCCAAAGAATAGTAATCACTTTATCGTAAGTGATATTTTCTACAGCAATATAAAAGTGTAAGCGTTGTCGAATGGTCTTATTTTTTCGAGAGATGGTGTTGCTTACGTACAATAATTCAATGGTATTCATAAGAATTCTCTGGAGTGTAGCTATTGAGAAGCGTTACTTCGCTCATTGTCGTGGTTATTAGGTGACGTTTGATAATCCCTAAAATTTATGTGTGGGAAAATATTGTCCATAATTTCTAAAGCCGTAAGATAGCGTTCATCAATTTTACCTTTGCGAACACTGTCATATAAATAATTAAAACGTGCTAAGTGATCAGTAAGACGCTTGGTTGCATAGTCGGTCGTTGTGCCCGATTTGATAATGAAGGGCCAGTCTGAGGATTGTGCTAAAAGTAAAGAGCGAAGCGCTTGATTTAATGCTCTTTCTTGGAGTGGTGATACAGTGAGTCCAGCCAGTTGTTGAACAAATTGTTCCAGTTGAGTGCTGGCTTGATGTAAATAAGGATAAATCCAATCATTGCTTTCATTCATCCAATAACTGTAATAGCCATCTTCTCCCCATGTGGACGCGGAGGGCGTGGCTTGATTGATAGCGAAATTGTAGGCTAAATAATCACTGCCAGTTTGCGTGCTTAATAATTCGGGCGTTGCACTGGCTAAGCGTAAAACATGCTCTAACCAATAGGGGCCTTCAAACCACCAATGACCAAATAATTCAGCATCAAAAGGCGCGACAATCATGGGTGTGGTGGGCATGAGGCTGTTCAGATGCTTACTCTGCACGTGTTTCTTAGCAATAAAATCAGCGGCATGTAGTTGTGCTTTGGCGAGGGCCGTAGTGGGGCAATAAATCGCTTTAGCACCTTCTTTACTGGTAATACGATGATATTTAATGCCCGTGTTAATGCGTGTTTTGTCTTCAAGTAAATAAGGCGCGAGATAATCACTCTCTAATTCAAAACCAATGTCACTATAGTATTCGCGATAATCAAAATCGCCTGGATAACCTTCATGAGCACTCCACACCTGTTGAGAAGATTCAGGATCGCGTGCAAAAACAGCTACGCCATTGGGGCAGCTGATGGGCGCATAAATGCTATTTTTGCTAGGCGCACTTGCATGGGTAATGCTGTGTGTGTCTGCAAAAAAATAGCGTATGCCCGCATCGTTAAGAAAGTGTTCTAAACCTGGATAATAACCACATTCTGGTACCCAAAAACCAGTCGGGGTAAAGCCAAACACCTCTGTGAAGGTTTGAACGCCTACATTGATTTGGGTACGAATGGCCGCGTCATTGACATTGAGTAAAGGCAGAAAACCGTGGGTTGCCGCACAGGTAATTAATTCTACGCGACCCTGAATATGGTGTTTTTTGAACGCTGTTAATAAGTCACCTTGATAACGTTCTGTATAGCTGGTTAATGTTTGTTCAAAAAATTGGTGATACCATTCAGCCAGTTGACGGTATTCTGGTTGCTGCTGTGTTCTTTGAATTTCTTTGCTAGACAGTTCTATTAATTTATTTAAATGCGTGAGATAGCGCGATTGTAAAAGCTCATCTTGCAGCATTGAGATAAGAGTGGGGGATAATGACAGGGTGAGTCGATAACAAATATTATCTGCGTGTAAGCGATCAAGCATGGTTAATAAAGGAATATAGCATTCTGTTATTGCTTCAAATAACCAGTTTTCTTCAAAAAAATGGCTGTGTTCAGGGTGTCTAACGTAAGGAAGATGGGCGTGTAACAGTATATTTAAAAAACCTTTTGGCATAATGTGGGTTATCTTCCTTGTCCTGATTCAGTTTTAGTTTTTATATAGCCTGACTGTTTGGTATCAAGCGTTGTGTTGGTGGGAATAAACGTAGGCATCGTATGATGTTTTTTAAGCTTGATAATCAGGTGTTCAAAAAAACTCTGCGAGGGCGCAGGGTGATGAAAAAAAGTTTTTTTATCATCACTGTCTTGGTTTAACGCAGGTGTAAAGTCAGGTATGTGTGGCGTATCAGGGCTATCAAGAATAATGGCCTGCGGCAGTGAAGGGTTATTTACAGTAGGCGTGTAAGGTTTGCGCGTAGCAGTGTGTTGAACGATAATCGGCTTGGTTTTGTCATGTGGAACAGCAATGCGTTTAGCTTCAACAAAAGAAGTAAACAACGACGGTGTCAGTTGTTGGCCAAGACGTGCTGCGTACCCAGTGCCATCAATAGGTAGTTGAATTTTATGCATGCTGAGTAGTGGGTTGATTTCAATATCAAACCAAAATTTAGTTTCATCAAGGCTTAGTTGTTCATTTGCTTGCCAATAAATGCGTAAGATTAAAGGTTTGTTTTTATCAATACGTTGAGTTATTGAGCTTGTTAATTGCCAATAAGCATAAGCGTGAAACGGATCGAGTGGCAGCAATGTGAGGCTGCTTTGCTTGTTAGTAAGGGTGGGTTTAAACGATGCGCTGATAGTGGTACTAATTGATAAGATTTCGTCTTGATTGAGTTTCAGTGTGGATAAATTATTTGAAAAAGAAGTGGTGGACGTAGTCGGCAATCGTACTTTTGTCATGGGAGTAAGAGGATAATGCACAGGAGCGTACTGATTTCTGATTTCCTCGCTGATTTCAAGCAGTTCTTTAGATGAATACGTAATTTGGTTATGATATCCAAGAGTTGAAAGAGTCATTACGTGCCTTTAATTCGGTAAAATTGAATTATTTATGCCAGTTATTTTGCAGTAATAATCAAAAACGTGTTGCGTAATTGATATTTTAGAGCAGTTAAGGGGAAAAAATAATGCTTATCCAGCGTTAATCCTCTTTTAATTATTAAAATTGACTCTAACCTTTGATGATTTTTTTTGCAAGGTCTTTAGTCTAGCTTAGATTATTTAGTTTGTAGCAAAATCATTTAATAGTTTTAATGTACTAAGTTTAAAAACTTTCAATCGAGTTTTCGAGAATAAACATTTATTTATTATAGAGATAAGGATATGCAAAAAAAACATTTTAAAGTTAAACACGGATCAGCTTATCCTCAAGGTGCAAAACTTAATGACGAAGGTGTTAATTTTTCAATTTTTAGTCGTCATGCGAATGATGTTGAATTGTTGTTGTTTCTCACTTCTGAGTGTGAGCAGCCATTTCAGCTAATAAAGTTAGATAAAGAAAAGCATCGCACTTTTTTTTCATGGCATGTTTTCGTTAAAGAGCTTCCTGTAGGGACGTGGTATTGTTGGCGTATGGATGGCTGTAACCAACCACAAAAATCAGGTTTACGATTTGATAAACAAAAGTGTTTGCTTGATCCTTATGCCCGTGGTGTAAGTCATAAGCGTTGGAATAGAGGGCGCGCTTGTTTACCTGGCGATAACAGTCAATCTTCGATGCGCTGCGTAGTTGCAGATGAGCGTTATGATTGGGAGGGCGATAAGCCGCTTGCTATTCGCAGTGAAAAAGCAATTATCTATGAATTACATGTGGGGGGATTTACTCGTCATCCTTCAGCAAAAACCAGTCACCCAGGCACCTTTTCTGCATTGATAGAAAAAATACCGTATTTACATTCTTTGGGTATTACGCATGTTGAGTTATTGCCTATTATGGCTTTTGATGAACAAGATGTTCCCTGTCATACCGCAGATTTAGGTTTAAAAAATTATTGGGGCTACAGTACGCATAGTTTTTTTAGTCCGCATCCTTCATTTTGTATTACCCCAGAACAGGGGACGCATATAAAAGAATTTCGTGATTTAGTTAAAGCGCTGCATAAAGCAGGTATTGCTATAATTTTAGACGTTGTTTTTAATCACACCTCTGAAGCGGGTTCAAATGGCCCTATTATTAATTTTAAGGGGATTCTTGGGGATATTTTTTATCATTTAGACGCGAATGATAAAAGTATTTTTTATGATTACACCGGCTGCGGTAATACCGTAAACGCAAATCATCCATTAGTGGCAAAATTCATCATCAGTTGCTTAGAGTATTGGGTGCGAGAAATGCATGTGGATGGCTTCCGTTTTGATTTAGCAAGTGCTTTAGCGCGAGGCGAAGGTGGTGCGGTCTTGAATAATCCCCCTGTTCTCTGGGGCATTGAATTATCAGAGCAATTAGCTAAAACAAAATTAATTGCCGAGGCTTGGGATGCTGCTGGATTGTATCAAGTGGGTAGTTTTCCTGGTTATCGTTGGGGTGAGTGGAATGGCCGTTATCGGGATGTAATTCGACGATTTGTTAGAGGTGAAAAAGGTATTATTCGTGAAGTTGCAACAAGAATTTGCGGAAGTAGTGATCTTTATGAATCTCAAGGTCGTTTACCAATAAGCAGTATTAACTTTGTGACCTGTCACGATGGTTTTACCTTGTATGATTTATTCAGTTATAACCAAAAACATAATGAAGCAAATGGTGAAAATAATAAAGATGGTTGCAGTAACAATTTAAGTTACAACTGTGGAATTGAGGGTGAATCTAATGATGAGCACGTTATCGCTTTTCGTAAAAAATGTGTAAAAAATGTTTTTGCAATTTTGTTATTAAGCCAAGGTGTTCCAATGCTTAATGCAGGCGATGAATTTTTAAATAGTCAGCAGGGAAATAATAATGTCTATTGTCAGGATAATGATTTGTCATGGCTAGATTGGGCAATGGTTGAAAAAAATTCAGATATTTTTAATTTCGTAAAGTCAATGATTTCACTGCGTAAGCGTCATGATTCATTAATGCGTAGGCGCTTTTTAACAGGCCAAATTAATGACGAGCGAGGTATTCCAGATATTAGATGGTATGGCATTGATGGCGAGCATGAGCCATTCTGGTTTGACGTAGATGCAAGAGTATTAATTTTTACATTAGCAGGTATAGAGCTCGATGAGTCAGATTTGCATATTGTTATGAATATGGATGACGGTGATATTTCTATTGATTTGCCTTTAATGCAAAATAAGTATTGGTGTTTAGCGGTTGATACATCTTTACTTTTCCCAATAGACAATATTAATCCAAAGGTTCAGGAATCAATCATTGATAAACCATATACCGTAACTGCAAAAAGTATCGTGGTTTTTGAAAATAATAGCTTTTGATAATACTTTGTGTAGTAAACATAGTATTTAAAGTAGCTCGTTAACGTATTTGTAGGTGATTTCTCATTGTTTACAGGTAAAGTGGACCCCATTGTCCAGACAAATAATATCTTAATTTAAGATAGAGCCTTGTTCACACTCCAGCTGAATGGCGCTGTCCCAATTTTTTTATACAGGAACTGATGTTTCTGTCGCCCCGTATTTATCCACGATCTT
>QYQN01000093.1 GCA_007280895.1 Methylococcaceae bacterium | reverse complement strand
TTCGTTCATGGTCAGTTTGGGTGTGAATGCTCTGTTAGAAGTGGTATTCTACCTTCTCTGACCTTTCTCTTTCCTTCGATATCTATAAATTACTCATGCCAATTGGCGAAGGTATTGTTAGCTGTAATGATTATTAAATTATTTCCTGCCAAAATAACTGACATTTCTTTTACTCCATCGAGAAGTTATGAAAATCGCTATCCTATCGCGTAATGCTAAATTATATTCAACAACTCGCTTGGTTGAGGCTGCTGAAAGTCGTGGACATGATGTTCGGGTGTTAGATGTACTGCGTTGTTACATGAATATCACCTCTCATAATCCATCCATTCATTATCGAGGTGAAGATTTAACTGATTTTGATGCAGTTATTCCGCGTATTGGTGCTTCAGTTACTTTTTATGGTACGGCAGTTTTAAGGCAGTTTGAAATGATGAATGTCATGCCTCTTAATGAATCGGTGGCAATATCGCGTTCACGTGACAAATTGCGTTCTACGCAATTATTAGCTAGAAAAGGTATTGGTTTGCCAGTAACGGGCTTTGCCAATAATCCTGATGATATTGCTGATTTAATTAATCAAGTGGGCGGCGCACCCTTAGTGATTAAGCTTTTGGAAGGAACCCAAGGAATTGGGGTGGTGTTAGCAGAAACCTATAATGCCGCAGAAAGTGTCATTCAGGCTTTTATGGGCTTGAAAGCCAATATCATGGTGCAAGAGTTTATTAAAGAAGCGGGCGGTAGCGATATTCGTTGTTTTGTGGTGGGTGATAAAGTTGTGGCGGCAATGAAAAGGCAAGGTGCCGAAGGTGAATTTAGATCCAATTTGCATCGAGGTGGTTCAGCATCGATTGTACGCTTAACACCAGAAGAGCGCTCAACTGCCGTCAGGGCAGCAAAGATTATGGGTTTAAATGTGTGTGGGGTTGATATGTTACGCTCCAATCATGGCCCCGTTATTATGGAAGTTAATTCATCTCCAGGTTTACGAGGTATAGAGGCGGCAAGTGAAAAAAACATTGCTGATTTAATTATTCAATTCATTGAAAAACGTTTTGAAACCCTAGAAACCGCCAAAGATAAAGCGCACTCTAAAACACGGACACGAGGAAAAGGCTAGGGTAAGGAACTTAGCTTGCTGTTGCGTGGGGGACTGTACTGGCAACAAGTGGAATAATAAGTGTAAAAGTAGTCCCACAATGACGCTTACTGGTTACTTCAATAGTGCCATTTAATAACTGATGCACATTGCTGTACACAATATGTAAACCTAAACCACTGCCGCCTTTACCCAAACGAGTAGTGAAGAAAGGATCAAAAATTTTGGCTAAATTCTGTTCATCAATGCCACTGCCGTTATCGGATAAAGTAATTAATACAGAATGATCATCAATCGGTTTAGCGGTAAGCTGAATAACCCCGTCTGGATTATCTTCAAAGCCATGAATGAGTGCATTCAAGGTTAAATTAGTTATCACTTGCCCTAATGGCCCAGGATAACTATTAAGAATAATGGCGTCAGGAATATCAATAACCACCGTACACCGAGTATGTTTAAACTGTGGCTGTAAGGTAAGCATCAGTTCCTGAATATATGTTTTCAAGTTAAATTGCCGACGATGTTCGCTAGTTTGATCAACGGCGATTTGTTTAAAATGGGTGATTAGCTCATTAGCCCGAGATAAGTTTCTATAAATCAAATCCGTTGCTTGTTCGGTTTGTTCAAGATAGTGCGTTAACACCGAGCGTCTAAGTTGACCACTGTTTACTTCTTTTAAAAATTCTTTTGTTGCGTCAGAAAGCGAGGTTGCCACCGTAAAGCTATTGCCTAAAGGGGTGTTGAGTTCATGGGCAATACCCGCAACCAGTGAACCTAGCGAGGCTAATTTTTCACTGCGTACTAAACTAGCTTGGGTGTTTTTTAAGGCCACTAAGGTTTCATTTAACTGGCGATTTGCTTCACCTATTTCACTGCGGCGTTGTTCTTCAATGTGTTGTTCTAACTCACTATTAAGCTGTCTGTTTTCTTCTTCGATTAATTTTTTAAGGGAAATGTCGCGCAGGCTAAAGTGCAAGAAAGGTCGACATCCAGCGTTAAATTTTATTAATTGTACTTCAGCATCCCACACGCTCCCATCGGGACGTTGATGCAGCCATTCAAAGATTACCATGCTTTCAGCAAGTGCTTGGTGCAAACGATGAGGAAAGCTCTCAGCTGATAAACTGCCATCGCGCTGATACTCAGGTGACAAGTCTACAAAAGTTTTTGATAAAAAAGCTTCCCGATCGGTAAAGCCATGGGCTTGAAGTGTTGCTACATTACATTCAATAAATGAACCTAAATAAGCGTCTAGCACACCCAAAGAGATATGCGATTGCATGTACAAAGCATTGCTAAAAGCTTCACTGTTGCTTAAATCTGCGTCTGTCGTGGCTAAAGTCATTGTGGGTGTGGAGAGATAAAATAATACGTAGCCGTGTTTAACTGCGCAGTGAGTGAGAGCTTAACGTGGAGTACTGCTTACCCAAGCGTGTAGCCAGCTTTTTAAATCCGTTGCAGTCATAGGTTTGGCGTACAAGTAACCTTGCGCCTCCTGACAACCCAAGGACAATAGGCGATGTGCTTGAAATTCATTTTCAACACCTTCGGCAATAACCCTAATCCCCAAGCTTTTGCTTAAGCGTATAACAAGATCAGCAATTCTAGCTTCATCGTTTTCTTTAGATATGGTCATGATAAAAGAGCGATCAATTTTAACGCGATCAACGGGCAAACTTTCTAAATAAGATAAACACGAAAAGCCAGTGCCAAAGTCATCAATAGCAATGCTTAACCCTAATGCTCTGATTTCTCGTAAGGTATGTTCAACCAAGGATTGATCCATCATTGCCACAGATTCGGTGATTTCTAATTCTATTAGGCGAGGATTAACGGCACTGTCTAGTAAGCATTGTTTAACACTAGCAAGAAAGCCAGGCATACGAAATTGAACTACAGACACATTTACTGATACGGTAATGTCTTCCCAACCCTCAGCTTCAAGCTGTTGAGCAAGCTTAATAGATTCGCGCAAAATCCATAAACCCATAGGTACGATTAAGCCTGATTTTTCGGCGAGCGGAATAAAGCGATCAGGTGAAATAAATTCACCTTCTTTCGTACGCCAGCGCATTAAAGCTTCACAGCCAATCACACGTTTGGTGTGCATATTAATTTGTGGTTGAAATAAAGGGAATAAGAGGCCTTGTTCAAAATCAACCAATAATTGGTGTAGTAAATGAGTTCGTTCTTTGGCTTTAAAACCAATATCATTGGTATAGCAAGCGTCGCTGTTAAGGCCTGATTCTTTCGCTAATTTACGCGCAATACTGGCATTTTTTAAGACCGATTGACCATCTGAATGAGAGTCACGTAAATGTACGATACCAGTACTAATCGGCACAACATGATTCATATCTTCAATACGGAAGTTTTTTTCAAAATAAGGACGAATTAAATGAGCTTGTAAATCGGTCGTTTTACCTAACATTCCAAAGGCATCGCCAGAAATTCTTGCAATCAGACATTGCTTACCAAAATTATCATGTAAGCGATAGGCTAATGCTTCCAGTAACCGATCGCCGTAGTGATAGCCGAAGGCATTGTTAATTTCAGCAAATTGATCAATATCAATTTGCATCACGCTGTACTCCTCAGCATTGCCAGATTTAAAGCAGTCATTAATCGCTTCAATAAAAGCGGTTCGATTGGGTAAGTTAACGAGCCGATCAAAGTAGGCAAAATCTTTTAAGCGGGCAATAAGATGAATGTTTTCTGCGCACACGGAGACATTGCTACAAAAAACTTTAAGCAACTCTTGGTTTAAATGATTGGGTGATTTATTGGATTTAACAAACACAGCAAAATGTTTGTTGTCACGTATGGGAAAATATAAAACCAGATATTCTTTAGCGAAGAGATGTTCGTGATGCGTTAAGCAATGGGCTAATCCATCTCTAATAATACTGTCATCAATTTCATTTAAGCGGCGTTGAATAAGACTTTGAAAGCGTCCTGCTGCGGCGATGATGACATAATCAGTGGCGGCTGAGACTTCATTTAATGTTGATTGCGCACATAATAAGCCTTCAGGATTAATACCTAATATTGCAGCTAATTGGCGAATAACTCCGCTGGCAAAATGTTGTAAGCCAGTTTCTGCAATTAATTCTCGTGAACCATGAACGATTTGTTCTAAGCCTACACGACTGGATTCCATGCGAATGATTTGATCGTAACTACGAATAGCAGATAACACCGTGATAAATAGTTTATTACGGGTTAATTCTGTTTTAGTTTTGTAATCGTTGATGTCGTAATCACGCACTGCATCAAGTTCTGGAGCGTAACCTGGTTGTCCTGTGCGTAAAATGATGCGGGGAAATTTAAGCTTTAATTGGTTGCGAATAATGCCCACTAATTGCAAGCCAGAATCTTCTGCCTCCATCACAACATCAAGTAAGATCACTGCAATATCAGAGTGTTCGGACAGTAACTCAAGGCAATCAGCGGTTGAGTAGGCATTAAGAAAGAGTGGAATTTTGCCAATGAGATCTATGTTTTGCAAAGCATGTTTAGTAGCAAGATGCACATCGTGATCATCGTCAACAATGAGGATTTTCCAAAAATCTAATTGTTCAGAGCCGTCATCATCGATGATAGGTAATTCATCGGAAAAAACAAATTCATCATTGTCTAAAGTCATTCTTTGATACTCGTGAAATAAAGCAAGCAAATATAATAAAAATTACACCTAACAGGTTAGCTAACTATTCACCTGCCTTTTTGGGGCATTTTAAAAAAATTAGGCTGAATAGTTACCTGCAATCCAGTGAATAATTATAGCCTAAGGACAAACAATTGCTTAAATTCGTTTAAATTTATCAAAAATGTTAGCAGTGATCTGCAAAAATACTGGACTTTTTGGCTTGACAGGCACATAAGTTCGTGGAGATTACCATTAACTACGCGAGGATTTAAGGAGATAATATGAAATTGCGCTACGAAACCAAACAAGAATATGAAATAGTCATCATTGATGAGGAGCGTATTGATGCACATAATTCTGGTGATTTAAAAGAAGCACTTTTGCATAAAATTGAGCAAGGTAATACCCATCTTATTGTGCAGTTGGCGCAGGTACGTTTTATTGATAGTTCGGGCTTAGGGGCGTTGTTAGCGGCTTATAAAAAAATTAATGCTGGTCATGGGCGATTGATGTTAGTTCATGTACAAGCGCAGGTGCTCGCTATGTTTGAACTAACGCGTTTAACTCAAGTGTTTGATATTTATGCCGAGTTAGACGATATTCTAGCTCATCATCAGTAGGGGGTGTTATGGGCATACCCGTTTTTCAGGTTGATGTGATTATTCCAACGCAAACCAGATACTTAAGTTTAATTGGGCATATCGGGGAGCGCATTGCTAATGAATTGGATACTTATGCGGGTGATAAAGTGCAGCTTGCATATGATTTAAATTTAGTCCTCACTGAGGCGACAGCGAATGCTATTAAGCATGCTAAAACCAATTCGCTTAAAGAAACAGTAAGGATACTTATTCAAATTGAAGAAAATGAATTAATCATCAAGGTATTTGATCATGGTCAAGGCTTTGATTTAAAAAACATAGAGCCCTTAGATTTCGCAAATCCACAAGAAACGGGTATGGGGCTTTTTTTTATAAAAACGTATATGGACTCAGTAAGTTATACCATTACTCCGGATGTTAATATCTTAGCAATCAGTAAAAAATTATCATGACTTCCTTACCTACCACTTGGCAACTTGCTTGCAATCGTGTTGCTACAAGAGCCTTAGGCAGTGTGCAAGCACACCTGCTTTTAAACACGTATTGTTCATTATTTACGTTAGAGTATCAAACACTTATCGCACCATCGTATGCGGTGCGTGATATTCTTGCCTTGCATGCCTTAAAGGATGTGAATGCTCAACAGGTAAATCTGGTCAAAATTACTGAGTCACAAGAAGTCTTTAGATTACATTTTTACAGTAACACTGAGCGTTATTTAGATGAATATATTCCGTTATTAGAAAATAGCGGGTTGCGCGTGTTAGATCAAGTGCAATTTACCTGCACTGATACCCAAAATGAACACGTTAGGGTGGGGTATATAAAAAGTTTTACGCTTAAAATAGAGGCCGTGCCAACGCTTAATTGGCTTAGCTTAAAGCGTTATTTACTGACTGGATTGAGAGCGGTATTACGCCATCAAGTTGACAACGATGCTTTAAATAAATTAGCCATTGTTGCCAACTTAACATGGCAAGCCACTGATTTACTTAGAGCGTATTGTAATTATTATCTTCAGTTAGGACATTCTTCAGCTCGGGACAGTGTCTATCGTGCGTTAATTAATCATCCTAAGGTTGCGGCGTGTTTATTTCATTATTTTGATGCCCGCTTTGCACCTAATCCTGCATGGCAGGTACTCAGCTTTAGAGAAGAGCAGATTCTTTTTCCTTTACGAACTGAATTATCAGTGCACTTAGCCAGTGTCGTTAAGATTAATGATGATCGTATTTTACGCACCCTGTTTAATTTAATAGATGCCACAGTCAGATCAAATTTTCATCAACGCTGTACGCAAAACGATTTTTTTATTGCACTAAAAATAAGCAGTTTAGGCATCATTGATATGCCGTCGCCAAAACCCTGTTATGAAATTTATGTGCACGCCTATGAGATGGAAGGTATTCATTTACGTGCAGGTAGCATTGCGCGTGGGGGCATTCGTTGGTCAGATCGCCCCGATGATTTTAGAACTGAAATTTTGGGATTAATGCAAACTCAGGTCAGCAAAAATGCCTTGATTATTCCAACGGGCGCAAAAGGGGGCTTTATTGTTAAGTCTAATGCTCAGTCTAGTGATTATCAAGCGGATGGACTGCATGCGTATTTACGTTTGATCACGGGCTTATTGGAGTTAACAGATAATCGCACTGCCCATGGTGTGGCGATGGCAACCACCGTTATTTATGATGATCCAGATAGTTACCTAGTGGTCGCCGCCGATAAAGGTACCGCGCATTTTTCAGACAGTGCCAATCAACTGGCAAATCAATATGATTTTTGGTTGCATGATGCTTTTGCTAGCGGTGGTTCTCAGGGTTACGATCATAAAGCTTTAGGTATCACCGCGCGTGGTGCTTGGGAGTGTATTCGTCGACATTTTTATGAGCTAGGCAAGGATATTCAACAAGACGAGATTTCGGTGTTGGGCATTGGTAGTATGGATGGTGATGTGTTTGGTAATGGTATGCTGCTATCTCGTCACCTTCAGTTACGTGCGGCCTTTAGCGGACAACACATCTTTATTGATCCCACCCCCTCTCCACACGCCTTTGCGGAACGGCAACGCTTATTCACATTGTCAGGGTCTAGTTGGTTAGATTACGCGCCCGAATTAATTTCTAAGGGTGGCGGTGTGTATTCTCGTTATGACAAAGAAATTGTTTTATCTGAGGAAGTAAAAAATTGGTTGGGTATTCGTTATCACAGTGTCGATGGCGAGTCGTTAATTCGTTACTTATTAACAGCGTCGGTGGATTTACTGTGGCTGGGTGGGATTGGCACGTATGTTAAATCCAGTGAAGAAAAACACGCAGAAGTGGGGGATAGAAGCAATGACAATGTGCGAGTGAATGGGAATGAAATTAAAGCACGGGTGGTTGGGGAAGGGGCTAATTTAGGCTTCACGCAAAAAGCGCGTATTGAATATGCGCTTGCAGGGGGGCGGATTAATACCGATGCGGTGGATAATTCGGCTGGCGTGGATACTTCTGATCACGAGGTTAATTTAAAAATTATGCTGATGGCTTTGCATAAACAAGGCCTTATCGCTGATTATCAACCCTTATTTGAATCCATGACTGCGTCAGTGTGCAATTTAGTTTTAGCTAATAATGTCGCGCAAAGTCGTTGTTTGTCGTTAGAGCAAATTCGTTGTGAACATGCCTTAGAGAAATTTTTGCAGGTGGCTGATTTACTTGAAACAGCAGGTTTTTTAGACAAATCGGTGGAAGCTTTTCCACACGCTAAGCTGCTGCGGGCGCGTCGGCACGCTTGCTTAATGCGGCCAGAATTAGCGGTGTTAATGGCGTCGGCAAAGCGTTTTCTTACTCATTTTTTGGTGCAAAATACGGCATCTTTACCCGCCGATTATTATGCCGAGGTATTAGCCTCTTATTTCCCAACGCAACTGGTGGACACTTTTCGTGAACATTTAGCGAGTCATCCTTTAGCTCAGCACATTCAGGCAACGTTACTAAGCAATCATATAATCAACACTCAGGGTTGTAGTTTTTTATTACTTAACCCAACGCAACAGTCTGCAAGATTAATGGAGGCTGTCGCCAGTTATGTGTTGTATGAGCAAGCGTTAGAGATTAATGCAGTGCGAGCAGAACTTCATAAACAGGCTAATGTTAACGATGCTGATCAAATATTTGCGTATTATCGTGACTTATTAGTTATCGAAGATAGGTTATTGGGCTTTTGCCAATGGCATATCAATCATCAGGTAAACGTGTATCCAGATGCGAGCACGTTGGCTGTTTATGCCACTTATTATGCTGAATATTGCTTGTACAGCACAAACTCAGCGGCACTGCCTTCACGTCCCGCGCAGCCTCATAGTAAGCGCACACTACAGTTCCTAAATGGGTCTGAAGATTTGCCTTTAATTGCCCAATTAAGCCAAGACACCGCGCAGCCATTTATCGAGCAATGGGTTCTTTTTAACGAGATTGTGACATTTTTAGATTTATCAACTATTCAGACTGCACTGCTTACGTTTTCTGTGAAAGATCAGTGGGAAGCTAAAGTCCATCGTTTGTTGTGTGATGAGTTGAAATTAAGCGTGGTAAGCTTGAGTAAAAAAATAAGTGGTTCGGCACTTGCGCCAAGGTCAACCTGGCGTGATTATTTTCATTTAGCAGAAAATCTTACAGCATGGCAAAGCTATCGACATCTGCATCACGAAATTTGTCAAATTATCCCTACTAATTTGTATCCTTATTTGGTATTAGCTGAAGAACTAAAAAAATTATAAAATAATTTTTACCGAGTTCTTTGGGCACCTTCACCTAACAATTTTTTTATATTACCTCTTTATGCCTACCTCTTCGCGCTTCGCAATTTTTCCTCGTGCTCTGCAATTTGAATGGAGCATTTTTCTGGTGGTGGTGGTGGTTCTGACCGTGCCTTTTTGGTTTACTGATTTAGATATTCATGCCGCACGATTTTTTTTCCATCCAGAAAATGGGGAGAATATGTGGCCTGAAGAAAATAATGGCATGTGGGTGTTTTTTTATCGTGCAGCGCCTCTTCTAGTGAATGTGTTATTGCTAGGCGCTTTAGCTATCATGGCGTTAACTGGACAACACGCCTCGGCAACGCGTTTGCGGAGAATGGCATTATTTGTATTTTTGGGCATTATTTTAGGGCCAGGCGTTGTCGTGAATGGCATTTTTAAAGATCATTATGGTCGACCTAGACCCCGTCAAATTGAACAGTTGCATGGTCATTTACACTATCAACCGCCTGGAATGCCTGGGCTTGAAGGTAAGTCTTTTCCGTGTGGTCATTGCAGTGTAGGTTTTGTTTTGGCGTTATTTTATTTTATCCAACGACGCCATCGACCATGGCTAGCAAGAGTGTTGTTAATTGCTGCCCTAGCCTTAGGGGGGGCTATCGGCGTAGGCAGAATGGCGGCGGGTGGACATTTTTTATCCGATATTTTATGGAGTGGTTTTTTAAGTTATGGGGTGTGTTTAGTGTTGTATCACCCATTATTAGGCAAATGGGAACAGACGCCCGATGAAGAGGTGCCAGAACTTGCACTCTTCGCACGCTGGCAGGGTCTGGCTAAAAGTACGCGTATTACTTGGTTTGTTAGTTTTGCCGTGCTTATTTCTTTGTTAGCCTCGTTAGCTACGCCCAGAAAAACTAATAAAAAACTAAGTTTTCCTAGTGCAACGCTAATGCATCATGATTTTGAAATTCATGCACACGTGGGCGATGTGTTGATTACTCAGCACGCGCCAGAAGATAAGCTCATTTATGCACACTTAGCTTTTAAAGGTTTTGGCTTTCCAACCAGTAAAATTGATGGACTATATCAGTCTGAACAGCAGCTTTTTTCAGTGCTTCAAAATGGTATGTTTACAGATGTAGAAGGCAAAGTAGAAATTTCTTTACCTTCTGGTTTTAAGGAAAAATTAGTCATCACTGCTGACAAAGGGGCTATTTATACCACAATGCCAGTACCTAATCATTGGACATTGAGCTCGAAAAAAGGCAGCTTTTTAGACTTAGCAACGCCGTCCAAGCAAGAGTAATGCACTGATTAATGGGTAGTTGAGCCGCGTGTGAGAACGGACTTTAGTCTACATATGATGGCTAAAGCCGTTTCTAAACCGCGTAAAAAATCAGTAGGCGTCGTGGTTTAATACGTCGTCTAATTTTTGATGTAATTGACTAAGGCAGTCATCGAGTTCTTGTTGTACTCGTTCATGTTGGTTTTTTAATACTTGTAATTCATGGGCAATATTAAGTGCAGTCATGACGGCTATTCGATCTGCGCCATTTATTTTTCCAGAATCACGTAATTTACGCATTTGATTATCCAATTGAAGTGCTGATTGAATTAATTCATCTTGCTCTTCTGAATCGCAAAGTATTCGATATTCTTTGCCCATGATCATCAATGTGATGGATTGCGCTTTGTCAGCCATTGTATTGTTACTCCAAGGTTTTTAGTTTAGTTATGATCGTTTCAACGCGGGATTTTGCTAGACTTGTTTTGTCTAAAAGCTGATTTTTTTCAATCACTAATTCATGATTTTGTTTTTTTAAGAGGCTATTTTCTTGGCTAAGTTCATGGTAAAGCGTTATTAAATGATGCAGTTTTTCTTCGAGCTTGTGTAGGGCACTGGGGTAAGTGTGGCGAGATTGTGTCATAGCGAGTTTAAGTTAATAATAATAAATAAGTGTTTAATCGTAAATTAGCAAATTTCGGTTGTTGATAACGGTAAAGTTTGTATAAATCATGCTTAATTACTGTGCTTAAATGGTAGCATAAGCGCAATTTTTCTTTTAGCGATTGTAAGAAAGGAGGGAAAGTTTATGGCTTATTCCATAGTTGACAGCATAATTAAAGGTATCGATAACAGCTTAACTGCTGCCGATGTTCATGGTATTGCTACGGGCATGTTATGCGTAAATATTAAGACGCCGCCTAGTCGTTGGTTAGCAGATTTTATGTTACCCGATATAGAGTTAAGTGCACAACATCAGCAAATTTTAGAACATTTATTTCTGGGAACACAGCGTCTATTAATCAGTAGCGATGGTGATTTTAATTTGTTTTTACCTAATGATGAGGCGTTCTTGTCTGATCAGGTAGATGCCTTAAAAAGTTGGTGTCAGGGGTTTTTATATGGCGTCGGGGCAACGACAACCTCGGCGACAACACTATCCAAAGAAGCGACGGAAATTTTTAAAGACATGACTGAAATTACACGGCTTGATAGTGATGTCGAAGGCAATGAAGATGAAGCCGCGTTCACAGAAATTTATGAATATGTTCGCTCTGTTGTGATCTTGCTTTGCCTTGAATTTAACCAGCCTAAAGTCACTGCTACCCATAGTCAATATTTACATTGAGGTTATTTACATTGAAACAACAGGTATTTAAAAAACGTCGGCAGGCATTAATGCAGCGCATTGGTCTGGGTAATATTGCTCTTATTCAAAGTGCTTCACCTAGTGTACGCAATCGTGATGTTGACTTTCCTTTTCGGCAAGACAGCGATTTTTATTATTTAACTGGCTTTAATGAGCCAGAGGCGCTGGCCGTCTTTATTCCTGGACGTGAACAGGGAGAGTATATTTTATTTTGTCGTGAATTTGATAAAACCAAAGCTCTATGGGAAGGTGCGCATGCTGGTTTAGAGGGCGCTACCAAACATTACAAAGCTGATGATGCGTTTCCCATTGAGGATTTGGACGATATTTTACCTAATATGTTAGAGGGTAAAAAACAGGTCTTTTACCCTATGGGACGGGATAGTGAGTTAGACCAACACTTATTGGAATGGATTAATCATTTGCGTAGTCAATCACGCTTAGGTTTGATGGCACCAAGTGAATTAGTCGCTTTAGATTTTATTATTCATGAAATGCGTCTATTTAAAGATGCTGAAGAGCTTACGTTAATGCGCCGCGCAGCAGAGGTTTCAGCACAAGCCCACATCAATGCTATGCAAAAGTGTCGGGCAGGCTTGTATGAATATCAAATAGAAGCAGAATTAATTTATTGTTTTATGCAGCAGGGTTTACGGCATGTTGCCTACCCCTCAATTGTTGCAGCGGGTAAAAATGCCTGCACCTTACATTACACAAAAAACACTGGGCAATTAATTTCAGGCGAGTTATTGCTCATTGATGCAGGCGCAGAATGTGACCATTATGCTGCTGATATTACGCGGACGTTTCCTATTTCAGGGCGTTTTACTGAACCCCAAAAATTGCTCTATCAATTGGTTTTAGATGCACAAACTGCGGCCATTGCACAGGTTAAGCCTGGTGCAAGCTGGAATCATGCACATGAAGCTGCGGTAGAAACGTTAACTAAAGGATTGGTTGCCTTAGGGTTATTAAAAGGCTCGGTAAAAAAGTTAATTAAGGATGAAAAATATAAAGCATTCTATATGCACCGCACGGGACATTGGTTAGGGATGGATGTTCATGATGTGGGTGAATATAAAATTAATCAACACTGGCGACTACTAGAACCTGGCATGGTGTTAACTGTCGAGCCTGGTTTGTATATTCCTGCACATTGTAAAACTGTCGATAAACAATGGCGTGGCATAGGTATTCGTATTGAAGATGATGTTTTAGTCACGGCAACGGGGCATGAGGTACTCACACAGTCAGTACCAAAATCGATTGTTGAAATTGAACAATTAATGCAGGAACGTTATGTCGCAGGATTATGATTTACTTATTGTTGGTGGTGGCTTAACAGGAAATTGTTTAGCCTTAGCACTGCAACACAGTGGCTTAACGCTTGCAATAGTTGAAGCGAATCACCGTGAACAGGTCATAGCGTCCCCTTCTGGAGAGCGTGCCTTAGCCTTGGCGGCAGGTACGGTGGAGGTGCTAAAAAGCATAGGTATTTGGGCGGGACTTGACGCAATAGCAACGCCTATTGAACATATTCATGTGTCAGATCAGGGACATTTTGGAAAAACGCGCTTATCTGCTAAAAAAGAACGGGTTGCTGCGCTGGGTTATGTCATTACCGCACGTGCTTTAGAAACGCATTTATTGAATTTACTTGCTGATTCAAACATTACTCACTATTGTCCTGCGCACATTATGGACTTAGTGTCTCAGGCTAGTGAAGTTAAGGCGACGTTTAAATGCGCTACAGACACGCTAAGCTTGACCGCAAAATTAGTTGTGGGTGCAGACGGTGGACAATCTTCCGTGCGTGACTTATTGTCCATTGGACAATCCAGCATTGATTACCAACAAACTGCATTAGTCACCACAGTGACTACTGAAATCAGTCATCAGCATACGGCGTATGAGCGTTTCACCGCATCAGGCCCATTAGCCTTATTACCCATCGCTGCGAACCAATGTTCAGTGGTCTGGACACGCACTCATCAACAAGCGCAAGTGTTAATGCAGGGCAGTGAAAAAGAGTTTATCACGGCATTGCAGCACTGTTTTGGCTATCGTTTGGGGGCGTTACAGTTATCAGCCCCTATTCGTGCATTTCCACTGTCTTTAATTCGTGCTGACCAACTTACCGCTGGACGTAGTGTTATTATTGGTAATGCTGCCCATCAATTACATCCTGTTGCTGGTCAAGGCTTTAATTTGGGATTGCGTGATGTTATGCAATTAGCTGATTATTTAACTGCGCTGGCGCAGCATGGTAAAGATATTGGCGAAGCTGATTACTTAACTGCGTATGCACATACCAGACGGCAGGATCATAATAAGGTTATTCATTTCACTGATAGTTTAGTTAAATTATTTTCCAGTGATAATGTACCTTTAAGTTTTGTCAGAAATTGTGGTTTAACATTGTTAGATCATCAACCGTTTATGAAAAGTCAGTTAGCGCGTCATGCAATGGGTTGGGTTAATGACTAAATTTCTTTTATTTTTCACTTTTACACTTTCTTGTACTATGCGTAACTTTTTAAATTTAATCGTATGCTCGTTGTTGTCTGGGGTTCTTACTGGGTGTGCAACGACGCTAGATCATCTGCCTGGCGTGTATGCCTTAGACATACAACAAGGTAATATTATTGAGCAAAGCATGATTGATCAATTACATCCTGGCATGAATACGCGGCAAGTGCTTTATATTTTGGGGTCGCCCATGTTAATCGATCAATTTCATCCTAACCGCTGGGATTACATCTATTACAATAAAGTTAATCATGAAGATAAAGTTCAAAAACGGGTCACCTTATTTTTTGACAAAGATCTCTTAGTGAAACTGGAAGGTGCCTATAAACCGACGGAGCATCCTGTTGTAGTGACCACCAATGAAACAACCGTCGATGTGCCAAAACGTGATCTTGATAAAACTTTGTATGAAAAATTAAGTGGCTTATTTGGTTATGGTCAAGACCGTGAACATAGTGAACCTGCCAATCTAAAACCTACAAGTCCAAATGATAATTAGGTAAATTACGTTTATATCACCATAGAATCCCTGATGAGTTTATTATCTTCTCTTGATCAATTACTATTTCATAACCGTTTTGTCGACGCGTTTCCTGCAGATAATATTACCGAAAATTATCCTCGCCAAGTGCTTAATGCAGCCTATTCTTTTGTTAAGCCCACTCCTGTTAGTCAACCGCACTGCATCGCTTATGCTACTGATGTTGCTCGATGTTTGGATTTATCAGCAGCGTGTTCTGAGTCAGCAGCATTTACTGAAGTGTTTTCAGGTAATCGTTTATTACCTGGCATGCAGCCGTATGCAAGCTGTTATGGAGGGCATCAGTTTGGGTATTGGGCTGGACAATTAGGCGACGGTAGAGCTATTAATTTAGGCGAGGTAGTGAATCAACAAGGGCAGTATTTGACCTTACAATTAAAAGGTGCAGGTCTGACGCCTTATTCACGTCGTGCCGATGGCTTGGCGGTTTTGCGCTCGTCAATTCGTGAGTTTTTATGCAGTGAAGCAATGCATCATTTAGGTGTCCCAACAACACGCGCATTAAGCGTGATGCTTACCGGTGAAACAGTCGTTAGAGATATGTTTTATAACGGCAATCCTAAGGCTGAATTAGGTGCGGTGGTGTGTCGAGTGGCGCCTTCTTTTACTCGGTTTGGACATTTTCAATTATTTTCTGCACGTCAAGACTACCATTTACTTGAGCAATTAGTAGAATTTACGATTGCTACTGATTTTAAAGCGTATCAGCTCTTACCAAAAGAGCAGCGCTATTTAGCGTGGTTTTCGGATGTCTGTCAGCGCACGGCACACATGATAGTGCATTGGCAGCGTGTCGGTTTTGTCCATGGTGTAATGAATACGGACAATATGTCCATACTCGGTTTAACCATTGATTATGGTCCTTATGGGTGGTTAGACAATTTTGATTCTGATTGGACGCCTAACACCACCGATGCAGACGAACGACGTTATCGCTTTGGCAATCAGCCTGCGATTGCATTTTGGAATTTAGCGCAATTAGCCAATGCCATTACACCGTTATTTAAGATCAAGACGCAGCCAAAATTGGTCGCTGCACTAGCTAGCTATAATGAGATATTTGCACACGAATGGCAAAAAATGATGGCATTAAAATTGGGTTTTAGTGCTTTTGATGTGTCGACAGATCATGAATTATGCAGTGAATTATTTGAGGTATTGCAGCAAGCTGAGATCGATATGAGCTTGTTTTTTAGGCAATTGGCGAACGTGTCATTAGATAAAGAGGGGAGTGATAATGATCACTTAACCCTGTTTAATGATGTTTTTTATCAGCCAGAACAGTTAACGACTGACGTTCAGCAAAAGTTTCTTGGGTGGTTAAAAAAATACCATTGTCGTTTATTAAAAGAACACGACGTCACGCATCGCAAGCAACGCATGGACGCTGTTAATCCAAAATATGTATTGCGTAATTATCTTGCTCAGCAAGCAATTGATAAGGCTGAGCAAGGAGACTTTTCAATGGTTAAGGAATTATTAGCCTTAGTAGAGCGTCCTTATGAGGAACAGCCAGATAAGGCACACTACGCATTAAAACGACCAAATTGGGCAAAACAACGTGCTGGTTGCTCTATGTTGTCTTGCAGTTCGTAAGAATTTGGCGACGCAGTTAACGTTTCATAGACTCAAAAAACTCAGCATTGGTTTTAAAATCTTTGAGTTTACCAATAAGGAATTCAGAGGCTGCCGTTTCATCCATGGGTTGCAATATTTTTCTTAAAATCCATGTTTTTTGCAGCGTATCATTATCAACTAAATATTCTTCTCTACGAGTACCCGATCGATTGATATTGATGGCTGGGTAAATACGTTTTTCGGCAATTTTACGATCTAAATGCAGCTCCATATTGCCCGTACCTTTAAATTCTTCGTAAATAACCTCATCCATTCTTGAGCCTGTATCGACAAGGGCGGTGGCTATAATTGTTAAACTGCCACCTTCTTCAATGTTACGTGCAGCACCAAAGAAACGCTTTGGTTTTTCAAGAGCATTAGCATCGACACCGCCTGTTAAAATTTTTCCAGAAGAGGGGACGACGGTATTGTAAGCGCGTGCTAATCGAGTAATGGAGTCTAACAGAATAACTACATCGTGTTTATGTTCAACTAAGCGACGGGCTTTTTCAATAACCATTTCTGCAACTTGGACATGGCGGGTGGCTGGCTCATCAAAGGTACTAGAAATAACTTCGCCTCGTACGCAGCGTTCCATTTCTGTTACTTCTTCAGGACGTTCATCGATTAATAACACAATGAGGTAACATTCAGGATTTTGTTCTGCTATCGCTTGAGCTAGACTTTGTAAAATCATGGTTTTACCAGCCTTAGGAGGGGATACGATTAAACCGCGTTGACCTTTACCAATAGGAGCGATTAAATCAATAATGCGACCAGTTAAATCTTCGCTAGAGCCATTGCCTTGTTCAAGTACAAAACGTTCTTTTGCAAAAAGTGGGGTGAGATTGGAAAAGTAGATTTTATTCTTGGTATTTTCAGGTGGTTCGAAGTTGATTTGTTCAACTTTTAACATCGCAAAATAGCGTTCGTTATCTTTTGGGGGTCTAATTTTACCGCTGATGGTATCGCCAGTTTTAAGAGAGAAACGTCGAATTTGACTTGGCGAGACATAAATATCATCTGGACCAGCTAAGTAAGAACACCCTGGTGTTCGTAAAAAACCAAAACCATCTTGTAAAATTTCTAATACACCATCACCGTAGATATCATCGCCTGCTTTTGCTTGCTTTTTTAAAATGGCAAAAATTAAGTCTTGTTTTCGAGATCGGGCAACACTTTCAAGGCCAAGAGATTCTGCAATATCAATAACTTCACTAATTTGTTTTAGCTTTAACTCAGTAAGATTCATAAGGGTAATTTGGAAAGTAATAGAACCGTAGGCACATTTACTTAAGTGGAAGGATGGATTTAATTAAGGGATAAAATTAAGCATGAGATGCTTGGGTGCGGAGACTTTAAACGCGGCAAAGTATAACGTATGCACCCAGACCCGTCCAATCTTTTATAATTGAGAAAATTGTATAGATCTGGGCATAATGTTAACTTTATTAGATATTATTATCTATAAACTTTGCTAATTCAGCTTTTGATAAAGCACCAACTTTAGTTGCTTCAACTTGTCCATTTTTAAATAACATTAAGGTTGGGATACCGCGTACACCATAATGTTGAGGAGTTTGTGGATTGTTATCAATATTGATTTTAACGACCGTTAGTTTGCCCTCATAATCGTGCGCTACGGCGTCTAATATTGGGGCAATCATTTTACAAGGACCACACCATTCAGCCCAATAATCAACTAAAACTGGGCCATTTGCTTGAATTACTTTTTCGTTAAATTCGCTATCGTTTACATGTAGGACTAGGTCGCTCACATTTATTCTCCAACTATTAAAAATTTAAACTATATGAGGGTTAATATTCTGAGTCAATTTATTTTTATTTTAACTAAGTATCTTGGTTAAATTAAGAATTGATTTGTTTTTAAACCGTTTGCTTTTTACGTTATGCTATACAACATGAAAAATACTCATCTAACACAAACTCGTTTTAGCAATCTTGAACTATCAGAAATTATCCTGAATGGTTTAAAAGAGGCAGGCTTTGATCACTGCACGCCTATTCAAGATAAAGCCTTGCCTCTTTCACTGCGCGGCAAGGATATTGCTGGTCAAGCACAAACAGGCACGGGTAAAACGGCAGCTTTTTTATTAGCGACGTTTCAGCATCTTCTCAACGATGAGCGTGAAGAAATCACTAATCCACGAGCCATAATTTTAGCTCCTACGCGTGAATTAGCCATTCAAATTCATAAAGATGCCGTGCTTTTAAGTAAGTTTTTAACGTTGAAATTCGCGCTTATTTATGGCGGGACGGATTATCAAAAACAGTTAACTAAAATCAAATCAAACGTGGATATTATCATTGGCACACCTGGTCGGATTATTGATTTTTATCGACAAAATGCCTTTACATTAGCAAATGTGCAAGTGATGGTCATGGATGAAGCTGATCGTATGTTTGATTTAGGCTTCATTAAAGATATTCGTTATTTATTAAAGCAGATGCCTTTGGCTGAGCAGCGTTTAAACATGTTATTTTCTGCCACCTTATCTTATAAAGTCACTGAATTAGCTTATGAGCACATGAATAATCCAGTGCTGATTAAGATAGAAAGCGAAGAGGTTACCTCGAAAGCAATTGAACAATTCGCTTATTGTCCAGCTAACGAGCAAAAACTGCCTTTACTTATAGGCTTACTTAAGCATCATTTACCGTTACGTAGTATTGTTTTTGTTAACACTAAGCGCTGTGCAGAACTTTTAAAAGACACGTTAAGCGTGAATGGTTATAAAACTGCGGCGCTAAGCGGCGATGTTCCTCAAGAAAAGCGCCAGCGGTTATTAACTGATTTTCAAGAGGATCGTATTAATTTACTGATTGCAACAGATGTTGCCGCGCGAGGTTTACACATTCCAGACGTATCGCATGTTATTAATTATGATTTACCGCAAGATTCTGAGGATTATGTGCATCGTATAGGCAGAACTGCACGATTTGGCAGCAGTGGTGTAGCAATTAGTTTTATTTGTGAGCATTATGCGTATTCAATGCCAGATATCGAAGCTTACATAGGACAGAAAATCCCCGTTTATGCGATCTCGCCAACGCTTTTGGTAGAGGTCCTTAAACCTGCAAAGAAGTTCATTGCCCAACAACAAAACGATCGTAAAAAAAAGCATTTACCACGCCCCCATCCTAATTCAGTACCCAATTAAAGACCTTGCATTAATTCGCGAAAATCTTCAATAGCGGGATACTTAGTAATATTACGGACAGGCAATTTGCTGTCAGGTTTACTAACAGAAATCAACTGCCTGATTCCAAATTGTTGGGCAGAATCCAATACAGATAGGTTGTCATCAATCAGCACACTGGTTGTTTTATCAAAAGGATAACGCAGTTGAAATGCCTCCCAGAAATCAGGATGTTCTTTTGCAAAGCCTATGTCATGAGAGCTAATCATGGCATGAAAAAATACCTGCAAACAGGTTTTATCCATTTTTAAAGCTAAGCCTTTTGGGTGCGCGTTAGTGACAAGCATAACTTGTTTTTCAGTGTGTTGGAGTCTTTCTAAAAACTCAACGACATGGGGCAAGGTAGTAATGAGTCCTGCCAGTTCTGTTTTAAGACCATTAATATCAAGTTGTAGTTTCTCACTCCAAAAGTCTAAACAATACCATTCCAATTGACCTTCCATGCGTTTAAAAAGTGGAATTAATTGATTTTTTGCCTCAGCTAAAGACAAGCAATGTAATTCAGCGTATTTTAGCGGTACAAACTCCTTCCAAAAATGATTATCAAAGTTAAGATCCAGCAAGGTGCCGTCCATATCAAGTAAAACGGTATTAATGGTATTCCAATTAATCATAGGGCTAAGTAAAAAATAATTATCATTATCAGGGTAAGAATATGGTCAAGCACCCCGTCATCCTTAATAAAACGACAGTTGCTAAAAGTCGATTGTTTTGCATAGAGGCATTACAGATACAATTTAGCAACGGTCAATTACGTCATTATGAACGCTTAGCTAAATGCGGTGCATCTTATGGAGCGGTATTAGTGATTCCTATGCTTGATAAGGATACCGTATTATTGATTAAAGAGTATTCAGCTGGATTGCATCGATATGAAGTAGGTTTGCCAAAAGGCAAAGTTGATGCAGGAGAAACTTTTTTAGAAGCGGCTAATCGTGAATTAAAAGAAGAAATAGGGTATGGCGCACAACGGTTGCAGCATTTAACGACCTTTTCAATGGCACCTTCTTATCTTGAACACACCACCGAAATTATTCTTGCTGAACAACTCTATGCGGAAAAATTAATGGGCGATGAACCCGAAGAGCTGGAAATTATTCCTTGGCCCATAGCAAATATTAATGAATTAATTGCTACGGGTAATTGCTCCGAAGCCCGATCCATCGCCGCGTTATTTTTAGCAAAAGAGTTTATGCTACAAGCGAAATAAGGGCGCTAAGCCATCGTTGGTGAGTTTTTTTTCGGGGGTTAATTTTATGCGAGCTTCATGCTCAATGAAGGATTGATAAAGTCGTTTACCGCTCCAGAGAGCAGTATTGTTAACTGTTTCTGGGCCATAGGCAAGGGCATTGATTACCAAGATTTCATCTCGCAAGCGCGCCTCACAGTGTTCAGTTAGCGCACCTAAGCTGGTTAAATTAAAGGCCAATGTTGCCCAGTTCAGTAATACTTTTTTTGCTTCAGTCATATCATTTTTATCACATGCTTGTTTAAGCTGCTGTTTAATCGCTTTTAATTCTACAGTTTTTGGATCAACGGTCTTAAGTGTTGCTTTGCTTACAGATGGTTTAGGTCTGCTTAAGAAAAAAATCAATGTTGCCAGCCACGCTATTGTTAAACCCAAGGCTACCCAAGGCCAATAAGCTGCTGTTGTCACGGTTAAATTAGCTGTGTTTGTGACGAGTTTGTTGGGTGTGTCTGATGAGGTAGCGCGTGTTTCAGCTGCTTGTTCAGGTGGTGCTTGGGTGGTACTAGACACCGCAGGTGCTAAGGCGGTGAGGTGGACTTCAGGGAGTATGGCTTCGGCCATTTGTTGTGTTTTGGTATTAAACCAAGCAATTTTAATGGCAGGTAGCGTGTAGTCTCCTGGCTTGGAAAACATATAAGCCAGTTTTTCTTCGCGGACTGCGTGAACGCCATCAGCATTTTTATCTTCTTTTAACACCGGCTGATCAGGATACGTCTTAATTTCGCTCACGTTGCTAGTATTGGTTAATTCAGGCAACAAACCAACCGTAGTGCCTTGTGCGGTAATTTTTAGCGTGCGAGTTAACGGTTCTCCCACAGTTAAACTCTGAGTGTCTGCTGACCATGATTCGGTAAGTGTTAATTGTTCAGAAGGTAACCACGCTTGATTTTTAAATAGCTCAGGAACAGGTTTCACCTCTAGTTCTAGTGCTTTTGATTGAATATGTTGGCTTTTTCCCAGCTGTGAATTAAAAAAACCATTAAACATGGGGCGTTGTGTTTGGCTGATTATTTCCGCAGTTAAATCAATTGGCTTAATAATAAAATGCCCACTTTTTTGAGGGAAAATAGCGTATTTTCGCTCTGTAACCATGTACGTTTCACCATCAACTTGGGTATTAAAAATGCTATCGTCACCTAATTTTTCAACGACAGCCTCAGCGAGGGTGGGTTCATTTAAGCGTGCTTGAGCAATATCTATACGAGAAAATAAGCGTAAGGTATAAATTATTTGCGCTTGGATATAGGTCGTTGATGCACTAAGTGATACATCTAAAAACATATCCTCGGCGTGATTATTTTGTTGTTGTCGATAATTATTTTGGATGCCTGCCGTAACTAAAAGAGAAATGCCCGAACTTTTATCCGAACCAAAAGCAATACTAGGCACGACCACGTTGCCAGTATTTTTTGCCATGACTTGCACGCGCCATTCAAGCAATTTAATTGATTTACCATTGATCCACGTCATACTTGTGGAATGATTTTGGTTAAGAATAGTAAAATCTTGTTCTAATGGAGAAAAATCAGGATCCTGATCAGGGCTGTCGTGTGCTGAAAAAATAATCTGAAAAGATTCATTAATGGTCACTGGATTACGATCAACTTTTGTATCGATTTCAAGTGCGTGAGCTGAATGCCCAAACGTAAGGCTAGTGGTCAGGAGCAGCAGTGTAAAAAATAATAATAATGAGCGAAAAGTAATCATTGTTAGTGTATCGTCAATTTATTTTAAGTAAGGTCTTGGTAATTATAACGTGCATTGGTGTACGTCTTGCAATTAGCTTAGCCCTCAGGAGCGAAGAATGTGGAGTGTATTTTTTATTTTAGCGCTGCTTATCGTGGTGGGTAATGCGTTAGTTTTATTAAGAACAGCAACGATGCCAAGCGTTAATAACAAGGCATCTTTCCCAACAAAAGATAACAATGATAGCCCCCAAAATACTCAGCATGATTAAGGCATAATGCGCATCTATTCGCCATGACTGGGCAAGCTCATCGCTTGCATTTCAATCAATCTTGAGACTGTTCTTCTAAATTCAAAGGCTCCATCCCCATCAAGATAAAGTTCAGTTGCCGGAACTTCTGCGGTACAAATGAGGCATTTTTTAAATTCATAAAGGACATCAATCAATGTGACTAAGCGCTTGGCCTCATTGCGATGATCGCGTGTTAATCTTGGAATATCTTTGATAATAAATGTGGAAAATTGTTGCGATAAGTACAAATAATCAGCCGGACCTAGGGCGGTGGCGCATAATTCAGCAAAAGTAATCACTATGACCTCGTCATACACTGTGTTTAAGGTAAAGCCGTGTCCAAGTACCTCAACATGTTGCTTATGTAATGCGTTTGCTGGGACTAATTGCGATAAATGCTGGTTAATAAAATCTTCTGCCCCAGTGTTCAAGGGAAAATAATAGCGGTTAAGCTGTTGAGCTTGCTTGGTTAAGCGGTAATCGTGCCGAGCCTGTAACTCAATCACATCAACAGAGCTTTCTAATATACTAATAAAAACTAAAAATTGTTCGCGCAGTAAGCCACCCTGGTACAGCTCATTTGGGTGACGATTTGAGGTGATGACTAGCATCACGCCTAAGGCAAATAATTGCTTAAATAACTGGCTAAGTAACATTGCATTGGCAATGTCAGTAATATGAAATTCATCAAAACAGAGTAACGCAGTTGTTTGACTGATTTTTTTGGCCAATCTATCTAAAGCATCCGTGCGCTGCTGTTGTTGGCATTCATGAATAAAGGCATGAACTTCCAACATAAACACACTGAAGTGTACGCGTCGTTTGTTACTAAGCGGGCAGCTGTTATGAAATAGCTCCATTAACATTGATTTTCCACGGCCTACATCACCAAAAATATACAAGCCTTTACCGAGTTGAGGTGCGGAGTGGGTAAATTTGTAAAATACTGATTTAGTTTGATACGCTTGAATGCTGCTTAAAGAATCATATAAGCATTGCAACTGTTGGATAATCGCATACTGAGCCGCATCATATTCAAGCTTATGTTGATGAATAAAGTGATGATACGTTTCTTCTAATGAAGGGAATGCAGAATAGGTCACGTTAAGCACAAGTTTAGTGCGTGGAAAAAGAGTGTTTAGCTTCATTAGGCTTATCGTTTGAAAACTTAATTAGTATTATCAAAAACAATAAGATAAGCGACATAATTAGTTTTTGTGAAGAAAAAAAACGCATTTACTTATTAATACCTGTGGCTAGGATTCTACAATTTACAGCAATTATGATAGCATTTCTTATCACGCCCATATTTCATTGGGCAGTTTTTTTATAATTAAATTATATGATTAAACAGCGTACTTTAAAAAATACTATCAGAGCAACAGGTGTAGGACTCCACACAGGAGAAAAAGTTTTTTTAACCTTAAGACCAGCAGATGCCAATACAGGAATCCGTTTTCGTCGTGTTGATTTAGCTGAGCCGGTTACTATTCAAGCAACGCCAAGTAATGTTGGGGAAACGGTATTATCCACTACCTTAGTTGCTGGTGACGTTAAAATCTCGACTATTGAACATTTATTGTCAGCCTTAGCAGGTTTAGGCATCGACAATGCCATGATTGACGTTAGTGCGGCCGAAGTACCTATTATGGACGGGAGTGCTGGACCGTTCGTGTTTTTATTGCAATCAGCAGGGGTTCAAGAATTAGATAGCCCTAAACAATATTTGCGCATCAAACGAAGTGTCCGTGTTGAAGAAGGCGATAAATGGGCATCGTTTGAGCCATTTGATGGTTTTAAAGTAACCTTCACCATTGATTTTGAACATCCCGCTTTTGAAGATGACGTAAAAACTGCCACCATGGATTTTTCTTCAACTACGTTTGTAAAAGAAGTGAGTCGTGCCCGAACCTTTGGCTTTATGAAAGACATTGATATGTTGCGAAAAAATAATCTTGCATTAGGTGGTAGCTTAGACAATGCCATTGTTGTGGATGACGATAAAATTTTAAATGAAGATGGCTTAAGGTGTGCGGATGAATTTGTAAAACACAAAATTCTCGATGCCATCGGTGATCTCTATTTACTAGGCTACAGTTTAATTGGTGAATTTACCGGTTACAAATCAGGACATGGTTTAAATAATAAACTCTTGCTGCGTTTGTTAGAAGAGCAAGACGCATGGGAAATGGTTACGTTTGATAATGAAAAAGATGCCCCGATTTCTTTTATGCGTTCTGCTGAATCACAACGAGTAGAATCGTAATTATACTGATTAAGGCTGAATTTTTGCTCGTGCTAAGGTTGCCGTTAATTTAACTAACGCCGTTTTAAACTCACTGGGCAATAACGCATCGCAACTATTTTGCATGGCCAAAATTGTTGATTTAGTAGGGATTCTTGGTGACGTTTTGATATCTCTGCTAACGCCTGTGGTGACTGTTAATAATCTGATTTTAACTGTTTCTACAGGTGCGCCACTTTCTTCTTTAATCGTCTGAGCCAATACCTCGCTATAAAAACGTAATTGACTAGCCCAAATTGCGGCGTCGGTATAGACAATTAATCCTCTATTTTTAACTAAACAATGCAACACATGACTAGCTAATTGCGTTGGGAGAACATTTTTTACTTTACGCATTAAGCGTTTATGCACGGTAATTTGCCCCTCATAAAAAGCAATGGTGCGATTAAAATGTCCTAATGGGGAGGTAAAAAAAGGCTGTTGTTTGCTCATAGTTTAGTGAGTACAGGCGTTAAAAAAGCACAAGCTTCTTGTTGAGATGAGTAAAATTAACACATTTAATTATGTTTTACGTTAAAACTGAGTATCGTATTGATTACCTACTAAAAAAATCTCGCTTTATTGGCATTATAACGCCATGTCAAACAGAGCAAGAGGTCTCGAATACATTACATCGATTGCATCAAGACTATGCGGATGCCAGTCATCTTGTATTTGCCTATCGGCTAACAACGCCAGCAGGACTAATTTATCGTTTTCATGATGCGGGTGAGCCTACAGGGACTGCGGGGAAGCCGATTTATCAACAATTAGAAGGTAAGCATCTCGTTAATGTAGTTATTTCAGTGATAAGGTATTTTGGTGGGATTAAATTGGGAACAGGTGGCTTGACGCGTGCCTACGGTAACACGGCAAGACAACTTATCGAGGCAGCTCAGTTAGTGCCTTATATCGAATGGGCTACCTTGACGCTGGTTTTAGCTTATCAAGAGTTTCCTGCGTTTGAATATCTCTTAAAAAAGCTTGAGGGACGCATCATAGAGCAAGTTTTTATGGAATGCATAACGGTGCTTATAGAGCTTCCCCAGCAGCATGTAGCGCAGCTTTTAGCAAGTTATCCAGCGCTGTATTAAAGGCGAGTTTTACGCTTAATCTACGCAATCGTCATCGTCAGCAGGTAGGCTAAAATGATGCATTATTGCATCGCAGCCTACCGTTTTAGACCTTCAAAAAAGTGTCACTAGGTGTTCGTGTGCAACCAATCTTGAGGCTGTAAATATTGGCTATATAATTCTGCTTCAGGGCTATTGGGTTCAGGGTGCCAATTGTATTGCCAATGAGCAACAGGAGGCATTGACATCAAAATGGATTCTGTACGACCTCCAGATTGCAGGCCAAACAAGGTGCCACGGTCATAAATTAAATTAAATTCTACATAACGACCACGACGATACAGCTGGAATTCGCGTTCGCGCTCGCCATAAACCATACCTTTACGCTTTTGGACAATGGGCAGATACGCGTCGACGTAGGCATTACCGACACTTTGCATGAAAGCAAAACAGGTTTCAATATCCCATTCATTTAAATCATCAAAAAATAGTCCGCCCACACCACGCGTTTCTTGACGGTGAGTGAGGTAAAAATACTCATCGCACCATTTTTTGTAGTCTTGATAAACATGTGGACCAAAAGGATCACAGGCTGCTTTTGCCGTGGCATGCCAAGCAATCACATCCTCTTTAAAGGGGTAGTAAGGGGTCAGATCAAAACCGCCACCAAACCACCAAATAGTGGGTTCACCTTCTTTTTCTGCAATTAAAAAACGCACATTAGCATGTGAGGTAGGAACATAAGGATTGTTGGGATGAATAACTAAAGAAACGCCCATGGCATTAAATTGCCGATTGGCTAATTCTGGGCGTTTAGCCGTTGCCGAAGGAGGCAAACTTAAGCCTTTGACCGCAGAAAAATTCACGCCACCTTGCTCAAACACGCTGCCCTTGCTTAACACTCGGGTACGCCCACCACCGCCTTCGCTACGTTCCCATAGCTCTTCAATAAAACGGGCCTCAGGTTCTTCAGCTTCTAACGCTGCACAAATTTTATCTTGTAAGCTAAGTAAATAGTTTTTAATTAGCTGGGTAGTGTCTGGCTTCATAGCGTGTCAACCTTTAGGTGTGCAGTAAAAATAAGCGTAAATGCTAACAGTTTTAATAGCGTCAACAAATACCTTATAAGAAATATTATTTATTTTACACGTTATTTTACTCATGCTTGTTATGGACATTAGAAGACGATTAGATAAAATTAGCTAAAAGAAGCAGGTGCTTTTTATGTGCTGGTCATCACCAAGGTAACGCCTGCTTAGCAATTAAACATAATGAATGTTTGGTAGACAGTTAATTCTGTTATTTAATATCAACCTATCACGAGCTAACGTACTGAAACGTCAACTGACCTTAACTTCTAATTTTATTTAATAATTAACTCATGAATTATCCAACCATTGATGCCTTTATTGGCAATACTCCCTTAGTCCGATTACAGCGCTTAGCTGGTCAAACCACTAATACTGTATTAGTAAAATTAGAAGGTAATAATCCTGCTGGTTCGGTAAAAGATCGTCCCGTTATGAGCATGATTAATCGTGCTGAAGCGCGTGGAGATATAGTTCCTGGTGATTGTTTAATCGAAGCCACCAGTGGTAATTCGGGGATTGCGTTAGCGATGGCTGCGGCAATAAAAGGCTATAAAATGACCTTAATTATGCCTGATAACATGAGTGAAGAGCGACGCACCTCAATGAAAGCTTATGGAGCCACTATTATTTTAACGCCCGCTTCGGGCAGCATGGAGGCCGCCATTGATTTAGCGAACGCAATGCAGGCCGAGGGTAAGGGAAAAATTTTAAATCAATTTGCTAATCCAGATAATCCTTTAGCGCATTACGAAGGCACTGGGCCAGAAATCTGGCGTGATACACACGGCGAAGTAACGCATTTTGTGAGCTCAATGGGAACAACGGGAACCATTATGGGAACATCACGTTATTTAAAAGAACAAAATCCAGCCATTCAAATTATCGGAGTGCAACCTACAGAACATTCCAAAATCCCCGGCATTAGACGCTGGCCTGAAGCCTATTTACCCAAAATTTATCAAGCCGAGCGAGTCGATCATATTATCGACGTAGACCAACAGTCTGCTGAAAACACCACCCGTGAGTTGGCACAACAAGAAGGGATTTTTGCTGGCGTGTCCACTGGAGGCGCGGTATTCGCTGCCTTATCCTTAAATGCGCAATTGGAAAATGCGGTGATTGTTGTCATTAATTGTGATCGCGGTGATCGCTATTTATCGACTGGCTTATTTTCTAGTTAAGTGACGACAGCTTCGCGCCTATAAGCTCTCTGCGTGTCTTAGCAATGGGTGTAAAACTATTGCCACGCGGTGAGCTAAACTCCTTTTAATCCTTATCCTGCCTTACTACATGTCACGAACCCGATCACGAAAAAAAGTGTTACCCAGCACCGTTATCACTGCGGAAATAAATGCCTTAACCCATGATGGTCGTGGAGTGGCTTATATTGATAATAAAGCAGTTTTTATTGATGAAGCCTTGCCTGGCGAGACTGTTGAATTTCTTTATACGGATATTCGCAAAGATTACGCTGAAGCGCGCGTGGTAAACGTTGTCACCGCTAGTCCCTTGCGAGTCGACGCACCGTGTCCGCACTTTGGCGTATGCGGTGGCTGTAGTTTTCAGCATGTTAAAGATGAAGAACAAATTATGCTTAAACAAGGTTTATTAATTGAACAGTTTAAACGTATTGGCAAAGTGACTATTCCTGAGATTTGGGCACCCTTAACTGGCCCACATTGGGGGTATCGCCGAAAAGCCAGAATGGGTGTGAAATATGTGGCTAAAAAAGAGCGCGTCTTAGTTGGCTTTAGGGAGCGACGACATCCGTATCTTGCCGAAATCGATAGCTGCAAGGTAATGCATCCTCTAGTGGGCACTAAGTTATTAGCCTTAGGCGAGTTAATTGGTAGTTTAACGATTCGCGATAAAATTCCGCAAATTGAAGTGGCTTTGGGCGATACCGTATGTGTGTTGGCGGTACGTGTTTTAGAACCACCCACTGCCGAAGATCAGGAAAAAATGCGTGACTTTAGTCACCACCATGGGATTAGTTTGCATTTGCAAGCAAAGGGACCAGATACCATCATTCCTTTAGCGGGTGAACCTGAGGTTACGCCAAGTTATGCTTTGCCAAATTTTGGGCTTGAATTTAACTTCAAACCTGCCATGTTCACGCAAGTGAATTATGAAATTAATCAGCAAATGATTGAACGCGTAGTTAACGAAATGAACCTTAACGAAAACGATCATGTGTTGGATTTATTTTGTGGTTTAGGTAATTTTACTTTGCCCATGGCAACCAAGGCAGGGCAGGTGACAGGCATTGAAGGTGATCAGCCTTTAGTGAATCATGCCAAAGAAAATGCTGTGCATAATCAAATCGCTAATGTTGAATTTTTTGCTGCGGATTTAAGCAAAGACCTAAGTAATTATCCTTGGGCACAGCGCACCTATACAAAAATTTTGTTAGACCCCTCGCGTGCTGGTGCGTCAGAAGTCTTACCTTATTTTAAACGTTGGCAACCAGAATTAATTGTTTACGTTTCCTGTAACCCTTCCACCTTAGCGCGTGATGCAGGCATTTTAGTCAATGACTTAGGGTATCGCTTAGTAAAAGCTGGTGTGATGGATATGTTCCCACAAACAGGGCATGTTGAATCAATTGCCTTGTTTGTTAAAGAGTAGTTGTTTTTTATTCACAGCATGATTAGGCAAATGGTGTGGCCAACACTCTTTACTGATTTGTGCGTACATAATTTTTGGTAATTATTATGACAACAGTCCATATTAAACGTCTCAGTGGTGAGGATTTAATACCTTACATCAATGACTTAGCCCGTCTTAGAATTGAAGTTTTCAGAGCTTTTCCGTACTTGTACGATGGCAGCGTAGCGTATGAAAAAAAATACCTGCAAACGTATATCGATAATCCTGCAAGTGTCATGGTGTTAGCCCTAGATGGCGATACAGTCGTGGGTGCGTCGACAGCTATTCCGATGCAATATGAGACTATGGAACTTAAGCAGCCCTTTATCGAGCAGGGTTATGACCTTGAACAAGTGTTTTATTGCAGTGAATCGGTATTAAACAGCCAGTATCGAGGCTTAGGCATTGGCGTGCGTTTCTTTGAAGAACGTGAAGCACATGCCAGCTCGTTGGGTGGTTTTAAGCATATTACCTTTTGTTGTGTGGAGCGACCCAGTAATCATCCGCTTAAACCTGTCGATTACGTGTCATTAGAGCGTTTTTGGGAAAAGCGTGGCTACCGTAAACATCCAGAATTACACACGACGTATTGTTGGAAAGATGTAGACCGTGATGAAGAAACCCCTAAACCTATGACTTTTTGGTTAAAACAATGACAGTAATTATCGCAACCGCGCAATATGACATTAGTTTTCTGAGCAATTGGCAGGCGTATGAAGACAAAATAACAGCGTGGGTAATCGAAGCTAAGGCAAATAACGCCGCTATTTTAGTTTTTCCTGAGTATGCCAGCATGGAATTAGCCTCGTTATTTAGTGAAGAAATTTACACGTCCTTAACCAAACAATTAACTGCATTACAAACACTGTTAGCTGATTTTATTCGGCTGTATCAACGCTTAGCGGTAGAGTATCAATGCCTCATTCAAGCGGGGTCTTTTCCTGAATACACTTCCTCAGGCGTATTTCATAATCGCGCTTATGTGTTTTTTGCTGATGGCAAGTACGATTATCAAGAAAAATTAATGATGACGCGTTTTGAAAAAGAACAATGGCTAATAGAATCTGGTCATGGCTTAAAAGTATTTGCTACAGATTATGGCACTATTGCTATCAATATTTGTTACGACAGTGAATTTCCTTTACTTGCTAGACGGCAAGTAGAAGCCGGCGCTGAGTTAATTTTAGTGCCCAGTTGTACAGACACCTTAGCCGGCTATCATCGTGTAAAAATTGGCTGTCAAGCGCGAGCATTAGAAAATCAGTGTTATGTAGCCCAAGCCTGTTTAGTGGGTTTAGCACCGTGGTCAGAAGCGGTGGATGTTAATGTGGGGGCAGCCGCGATTTATACGCCCGTTGATAAAGGCTTTCCTGATACAGGCATTTTAGTGCAAGGTGAAATTAATGCCGTGCAATGGGTCTATGGCGCAGTTGATTTAGCCAACTGTGCAACCGTGCGCAAACAAGGGCAAGTATTTAATTACGCTGATTGGCCAGCGCAAGAGACGTTTTTAGCGCCACACGCTGTTGATTAATGTATCGAGATACTTTAATCAATAAACACACAAACTAAACCTCGCAAGACAAAACAGGTTGATCCTGCGCCTAGCTATGAATTTATTATGTTTTACAATGGCGAATGCCCTTTTTGCCAAAAAGAAATTGCGTGGTTGCAGTCGTTAAATCGTCAAGGTCGCTTGGGTTTATACGATATTCATGGAATGTATCCTGATGGACGCATGGTAACAGGTGTTGAGGTTTTTTATGCCGCCTATCATGCCGTGGGCTTAGGCTGGTTAATGGCACCAACACGCTGGCCAGTGTTAAGGTCGGTCTTTACGTGTGGGTATGTTTTTTTTGCACGCCATCGATTGCAATGGGGGCGTTACCTAGGTCGTCACTGTACGACAGGAAATTGCTCAGTGAAGTAAGTGGTTACTAAGCTTGGCGGGGAGTAACACAAATGGATTTTTCTTGAACAGTGTGCAGAGCCTCACGGCGATTATTTGGTGAGATTTTCCCACTCAGTTAAGGTGGCTAAAGCTTCTGCAGCGGTGTCGCCACAGATTTCAATGGTTGCTTGAAAACTTTGGCAGATAAGAGGGCGGCTTGGTGAAAGAAAAATTTGGCAGGTATTTTTTGCATCTAAATGTAAGCAACGAACGCCCGCCGCTTTGCCGTATGGATGCAACGGCAGTGTTGATGAAATTGATGGGGCAATACAACATGCGCCACAGCCAATACGACAGGCCATGGTTTGAGGAAGGTGTTTGCTGCGTGACATTGATTTACAAAGCTTGTCTAAATGAGGCGCTAGTGTACCTTAAATGTTGCTTCTTTATTGCTTGGTTACCGCGAAGTCAGTAATTCTCATAGCCACAGCCACCATCAAGCCCGCAGGCATAAAGTGACTGGCTTACACAACTCGCACAAAGAGATGCCAATTAGACTGACATATTGTTTACAGCTAATTATTCCTTTACTGAACGCCGAAATGTTTGGCAACAATATCATGTGCTGGCACTTCGACCACTGCAAAGGCCGCTCCGTCAAGGACATCAACCTGCTGAACGCGCTGTACCACAGCGGTGACATGTCGATCCCGGTCGCCTTCGAGGTTGTGAAAAAGCCTTATCCCTATTGCGACATCAAAACCCGCCAGCCCAAGCGCTTGGCGGAGTTCACCAAGAATGAGCTGATGCGCTCAATAATCGCCACCTGCGTGGCGAACGCCATCAAGTTCCGCTATGTCCTGACCGACAGCTGGTTTGCGTCGAAGGAGAACTTCGAGTTCATCCTCAAGAAAGGCAAGCACTTCATCAATGCGCTCAAGGACAACCGCTTGGTGGCGTTGACCGAAACCGACAAGAACGAAGGACGCTATGTGCTGATCAGTCAGCTGGAATTGGCGGATCAACAGGCGGTGCGCGGCTGGATAAAGGGCTTCAACCATGAAGTGCTGTTCATCCGGCGGGTCTTTACAAACAAAGACGGCAGCACCGGTTTGTTGAATCTGGTGTGCAGCGACTTGGCGTGCGATGGCGGGCAAGCCTCGGTTCTCTACCAAAAACTGTGGAAGGTGGAGGCGTTCCATAAATCATTAAAATCCAACGCAG
>QYQN01000057.1 GCA_007280895.1 Methylococcaceae bacterium | reverse complement strand
TTTTCAAACACACTCTGCAAATAACTCTCAAACAGTTCTTTGGCGTTTTTTAGGTTCTGTTCGGCATTGGCTTTTGCTTGGGCTATGGCTGCAAAGGCTTCATCTAAAATGGCGACTATGCGTTGTTGTTCTGGGAGTGGTGGGAGAGGTACATCAACAGAACTTACTAAAGCAATGTTCAAATTACGAACTGTTGAACCAGCAGCCTTAGAATTAAACTGTTGAAAAACAAAAGGAGAGGACAATAAGTAATAAAGAAATTCAGTTTCAAATATTTTTTTGCCATTCTGTTTTAATACTAGCCATCCGTCATGAATGCAGCCAGTCGTTTTCATAATATAAGGTCTGCCAAAACTCATAGAATTGGATAGTATAAAATCCCCTTCATTTACAATTCTTGTTTTATGTAAACCATCAAGAGTAATCTTTTCTTTTGTTTCGTAAATAAATTTATCGGATGCAGTTGCATCGGAGATTTTAATCCAGTTTATCCCATCAGGAGAATTAGTGATGTATTTATCAATTGGTCTTGGAGAGCCTCCACGTTCAATGGTTAAAACTTCCCCCAACTTTTTAATTTCCCAACCCTGTTTCATTTCAATTCCAAAATCGAGCTTAAAATGGCTTCCCTTTCCACATCCAAGGCTTTCATCACACCACTCCCCGCTCAAAAATCACCAAGCCCACGCGGTCGATATGTTCAAGCAATGCCCGATTTTTTATGTCGCTGTAATTTTGCAAATCGACCGTATACGGCAAATCGGAATCAGCTAAGTCCAATAACAAATCTGCGACCAGGAAACGGTCGATGCCTGTGCCAAATACGACTAAATCAATATCACTGCGCTCATGAAAGTTGCCTTTTGCGCGTGAACCATAGAGTTTCACTGCGTCAACTTCAGGATGTTCTTTAAACGCTTGCTGTAACAGCGCCATTTGTTCGGGCGTTAAACCTGTATTACTCATGCGTCCAGAGTTTCCGATAGCAACTGCAAATGCCATTCTTCCAGCATCGGTAAATAGGCATCGGCTATGGATTGAATGACGGCTTCAAATTTAACAAAATCATAGGTGTGGCTCATTAAGTTTCTATCACCGATCATTTTTAACCAGGTGTCAGGATCGTTAATGTATTTCGCTGCAAAGGCTTGTCTGATCACGGCTTTGGGTGATATTTGATCTAGGATAATGCCGTCATTTTCCATTTTGTCTTTTAGCACTTTCCACGCGAGTTCAAAGGTATATTCAAAACGCTGGATAATGCCTTCCTTTTCTAGTTGGCTGAGTGTTGCCATGTCGTTTTCCATGGCCTCGCGCAACAATAAAAACGCACGGTTAAAATTAGCAAAGCGTTGTTTCCAGCGAATATCTTGCATCTTGTTTTCTCCAGTTAGAGCAGCGCGTTAATAGTCGCCAGTAGCTCGGCACTTTGTTTATCTAAGGCTGCCATGGCTGCCAAAATATCTTGAGGTTGGCGCAGTGCGGCTGCTTCTTTCTTGTTGGGATTTTTAGCACTCAAATCAAAGGTGGTTTGGTCTATGTCTTTAACAGCAACACTCCAAGAGTTTTCACTCTCGGCTTTAGTCTTTTGCAATTCTACAAACTCTGCTAAATCCTTTTCATTAAGGGCATTGGTTTTACCTAAATTCCTGTCCAGATTGAGTTGATAAAACCAGACATTTTGGGTAGCACTGCCTTTTTCAAAAAACAACACCACTGTTTTTACACCAGCACCAGTAAAAGTGCCGCCTGGTAAATCTAATACGGTGTGCAGGTTGCAGTTTTCCAGTAGTTGTTTACGCAAGGCAATTGAAGCATTATCGGTATTGCTTAGAAAGGTATTCTTAATAACGACACCTGCTTTACCACCTGCCTTGAGTATTTTTATAAAGTGCTGTAAGAATAAGGATGCCGTTTCACCGGTTCTAATAGGGAAATTCTGTTGTACTTCTGCACGTTCTTTGCCACCAAAAGGCGGATTAGCCAACACAATGTCATAACGGTCTTTTTCTTGAATATCGGCAAGGTTTTCAGCAAGGGTATTGGTATGCACGATATTAGGGGCTTCTACACCGTGCAGAATCATATTCATGGTGCCAATGATGTACGCCAGTGATTTCTTTTCTTTACCGTAGAAGGTTTTCTTTTGCAGGGTGACTACATCAGTCGTGGTTAAGGTCTTGCTGTGTTTTAGGTATTCAAACGCTTCACACAAGAATCCGGCAGAGCCAACTGCACCATCATAAATAGTGTTACCAATCTGGGGCGCTACGACTTTAACGATGGTTTTAATCAAGGGTCGTGGCGTGTAGTATTCACCGCCATTACGTCCTGCATTACCCATGTTTTTAATCTTGTCTTCGTACAGATGACTCATTTCATGCTTTTCTGCATGCGTCCGAAAACGCAGTTCATCAATACGATTAATCACTTCCCGCAGGTTATAACCGCTTTGGATACGATTCTTTAACTCCGAGAATATTTCGCCAATCTTGTACTCAATGGTGTCGGCACTATCCGCAGAGGTTTTAAACTTTTTAAGGTAGGGAAATAATTGAATGTTAACGAAATCGGCAAGGTCATCACCCGTGAGTGCATTGTGATCAATCGCACCATTCGCTAATTTTGGAGTTGCCCAGACAGTCCATTGATAGTCGGGCGCGATAATAGGCGTGTACGTTTTACCGGAAAGTTCTGCTTCTGTCGCTTTGTCTCTTTCCAAATCATCCAGATACTTTAAAAATAACACCCAAGACGTTTGTTCAACATAATCCAGTTCACTGCCACAACCCGCATCTTTATGCAGGATGTCATCTATATTCTTAAAGGTTTGTTCGAACAAAATAGCATTCCTGTTAAAGCTTAATTTATATTGTTTGTAAGCATACCAACTTCAGCCCTAAAACTATTAACAATCCACCTCGTCCCCAGCATAAAAAATAAAACGTAGGGTGTATAAATGATAGCGCTTCTGCACCTTTTGGTTTGCCGGATGACGCTAGCGTTTATCTGGTCTACGTGTTATGCACTGAGGTTAAGCCGTTCGTGGTGAGCTTATCGAACCATGAGCGGCTTAACCATCCACACTTCGACAAAGCCTTTAACACGGTCTGGCGTAATCTGAAATGTATAGCACCAAACGGTGTCGCCACAAACGTCGCAATACGCCTTTCGGCTATTGCGACCTATGCACTGTCCGAACGATTGGTTTATTGACGTTTTATTCAATGATCACAACATCGCTACGTTTTATTACGCCCGCTTGCAACACTTTTGCATAAACACCTACTGAAGGCAGAGATTTATTGGCAAAAGGCACGTGTACAGTATTTTCAGCGATTACTTTTAAAATTTTGTTATCTTTAGCAAGATCGCTTTGCGCCAACGTAGGCATGACACAGCGTGGACAAGGATCGGTTATTAATAATCTCACTTCACCAATACGTAGGGTTTTACCCACCCAGTTGTTTTCGACAAAACCTGTTTGTTCAGGTTGCGTTGCAATGATTAAATTTGGACGAAAACGCCTAGACTCCATTCTTCCTGCGGGGTACCGGGTTTGTAACGCTGTTAAGCTTGCTGTGGTTAAGATATGTAAGCTTGAGTAATCAAAAAAACTCCCTTCACCTGCATCAGCGGAAATAACTTCATCACTTATTTCAAGCGGTTGGCCCTCATATTCAGGCCAATATTGTTCCAACGCCGCCTTAATGGGTGCGTGTTTTATTAACGTAACGTCACGCTTTAAGGCAGCCGTTAGCAAGGCTTGCGCATCACTTTGGGCACTGTTTAAGGTGTTCCCATTTGGTAAGGTAATGGTTACCTCAGGAATAGCTTGATTAAGTTCTGGTGCATGCTGATATCGAGCATGAAAATAAAATATTTCCGGCCATTTTTTGGGATTTTTAGCACTGACGATTTTATTTGTTTCTGTATCAAGTAAGGCATAACTACGATCACCTAAGATGCCGTTATCAGTGATAACAGCCGTATTTAGTTCTTCTCCCATCATGGATTTAACTGGATAACGCCAAAGTGAAGCGAGTAATAGGGTGGTATCTGACATAAGTAAATTCCTCTTTTATTTTTTTTTATAATTGTAATGGTTAAAAATACTGCTTAAATTTTAGCGCAAACGGTTGAACAGTCAGCCCGTTTGCTCGTCCTAAAATATCGTGATTACCTAGGCTTCGCCTGCCCGCACATCAAATTCAATTTTCCAACGTCCTTCACCGCGTTGTGACACAGCATTTAATTCTAAAGTGCCCACTTCAGTGACGGCAGCACATAAATGCACAGGCACTACGTCTCCTGCACGATGATTATCTACGGGTAAAATAATTTCAATTTCAGCTAATTCAGCTAATTCTTCGTCAGTCCAATAATCTAATCGCATACCGACAAAATCATCTCGTCGTGTGGTGGAGGCAAAAAAACGGAATCTTACTGGTTCACCAATAACTAAACCAAATTCATCATCAGGAAGTTCTTCTTGGGTGCCTTCTTCCATTCCAAACGGTGCAATACATAAGGCTTCTAACTCTGGTGGTAAGCCTGGTACGGCGGGCATGGCACTTTCTACGCCTACATAATAGGACGCTGCCGTGCCACCTTTAATACGCACGCCCTTCCCTTTTCGTACAAAACCGTAATAAGCGGCACCTCGGGCAACGGCCAAATCAAGTTCTGCGCCACTTAGTAAACGCGCCTCTGGTGCGCCTTCTGCAACGAGCCATGAATTAAGCACTATCATTAATCGCTCTGCCAAGGCCTCTGCTTTTAATACGCCCCCATTAAATAATACGGCGGTGGGGTGTAAGAAACTGGCATGTTCGGGCAGAGTGATATCGGATAAGTCTTGCGTAGCATGTTGCTGTTTTGCTAAAAATGCAGCTAAGTGGCGCGTGATTCCGGCATCTTGAGCATAAGGTAAACCCGCACTGCGTAAACCACTGCGTGGTCGTAAAACAGGACGTTCTGCAGCGGTCACTTTGGGTAAAAAGCCTTCGACTAAAACGCGTTCAACTTCTTCGCGGGTTAATTCTGTCCGTAAGCTTCCGCCTACTAACGAAGAACCACGATTAGCCACCACGATAGGTACAGTGTCTATGCTGCTGTCGGTAAAGAGTTTTTCTTTAGCTTCGCGGCAACTATGGGTCAACGCATTAACTTGCCAAGGCGGTAAACGTTGCCCTGATTGTTCTACTTTTGCTTTTACGGTATAGGCTAATGCTAAATCCATGTTATCGCCGCCTAACAAGATATGATCGCCAACCGCTACGCGTGTGAGCTCAAGCGTGCCATGTTGCTGTGTCACGGCGATTAATGATAAGTCGGTCGTTCCGCCACCAATATCAACCACTAAAATCACATCACCACACTGCGTTTGTTTACGCCATTCGCCCTGACTTTTTTCAATCCAACTGTACACGGCAGCTTGTGGCTCTTCCAATAAAATGGCGTGATGCAAGCCTACTTCACGCGCTGCTTCAATCGTTAATTCACGTGCTGCAGGATCAAATGATGCAGGCACTGTAATCACTAACTCTTGTTCAGCTAACGGTGCATTAGGAAATTTATAGTGCCAGGCATCGGAAAGATGCTGTAAATACGCCACGGTTGCTTGAAAAGGCGACACACGAATAACTTCTTCAGGCGCGTCCATGGGTAAAATGGCAGATTTGCAATCAACCCCTGCATGACATAACCAGCTTTTCGCACTGGAGACTAACCGAATGGGCGTTTTACTGCCTAAGTTACGCGCAATTTCACCCACCAAAAAATGAGGTCGTGCTGTCCAAGGCAACATGACTGAGCCTTCTGGCAATTCAGAGTCATGAGCTTGATATAAAAAAGACGGTAATTGATGACTGTTTTCTACCATGCCAGGTGCTGATAATTGTGGAATAGCCATTACCTGCTGAGTAAATTCGTCCAGATTGTCATCGAGTTGTGCATAAGACAGCACACAGTGTGTGGTTCCTAAATCGATACCCACACAAAAATGCTGGCCAGCACCGCCTGCACTCAAGAGCTTTTCTGCCGGCAAGGTTTCACTTGGTGCTTGCTGGTCTATTAAAGTATCGATAACTTCGGCAATGCTTGGCTCGGCTTCAAAACTTGTTTCGTTAGCGTCTAAGGCTAAGTCTGTCAGTGTTAGCTGCTCGTTAGGTGTTGAGGCCGGCGGCTTGTTCTCTTGCATTTTTTTTATATGATTAAACAAGCTCATAATTCAACCTCCGCTGCTGCAATAATGCTAGCATCATGTCCTTGGGTAAGTTTTGGTAAACGTGTTTCGGTAATTTTCCAGCCTTTATGAATTAAGGTGCCAGAAAACGGCGCTTTGCCGATAATATTTCCCGTCAAGCGTAGCAACGAAGCATCAAAACCTTCTGGAATGACAAGCTTAGCTCCTTCTGTTTCTGTACGAACGGTGGCTAAACTAAAATAGTCTTTCATTACTTTTACGCAACCTTCGTGAACTACACGGGCAGCAATACCAATATCTGCATCGGGGTAAGAAGTAATGTCTTCTTGAATAAAATCGATAAAACGAGCCTCTGTTTGTAATAAGCCTAATAACTGCAAGGCGGCATCGGGCGTTGCTTCTTTTAAAATAACAGGTTCTGGCGCTGGCGCAGGCACATGAACAATTTTTTCCACTATTTTTACAATAGGTTCTGGCGGCAGGGTGACTGAAATAGGCGCAGGTTGCGGCAGGGTGACGGGCTGTGGTGCAGCGATTATCGGGGATTTTTTCATTGCCCTAACCAGCATGAACAGGAGCAATATCACTAACAATAATAACAAAACTAGCACGGTGCCTGCTAAACACACATGCAACAGATCAAACGTGGTGGGTAATAAGGATAAATCAATAATATAGGATGTATTCATTTGCGTTTTTGAGGCGTTGAGTTAAGGTCATGACCTGCTTGGCGCGTTGCCTGAGCAAACATTAAGGCTTGCAAAGCTTCGCGCGTTATTTGAATTCGGGTTTGTTTTAAATGACGATCTGCAATGGCTCCTGGCACTTTTGCAGCAAGATACACTTCACGCATAACAGCTAGGGCTTCTTCGCAGTGCATCATCACTGCATCTGTTGCTTTGCGACTATCTTGGTCTTGATACATGGTTTTTTTCATTTCCTCTGAGACACATTTTTTATATTTATATTTAGTCTCTTGGATATTTTTTATAGCTGCGTCTGAGATGACTGTATTGGGCCAGGCTTTATCTGCCTCTTCTGCAAAGACGGCTAGGCTGTTCAATAACAAGACAAAAAAAAGTGTTGTTTTCATAGTATTCCTTATAAGTGTGTGGAATGTTGGCGCGAATGATTTTACGCTAACTGCTTAAAAACAGGTAATACGGATTAAGTTTAGAATGTGGCGTGCCTTCGCACAACGCTAAGGTGCGACCTATTCGCTGCCCTGCTGTGCTGTAAAAAAATACTTAACGCGTTGCTCTTCTGGTATGTTCACACCCAATCCCTTGTCATAATAACAAACACATGGCTTGATTAAGCTTGCCTAGCTTGAAAAAATTTACGCCAGTGTTACCTTGTCTGCTGCGAATGTAAATGCGTACTACTTTTAATTTATTTATGAAAAAACCCTCAGATTTCCAACGCGCGGCGGCTGCGCCTCATTTACCCAATCGAACGGG
>QYQN01000028.1 GCA_007280895.1 Methylococcaceae bacterium | reverse complement strand
TCTTTCATCAAAATGAAGTGGAAATGTCAGCGTTTAATTTTGATCACGCCAATGTAGAGTTTTTGTTTCAGTGCTTTGATACTTATGAGCAAGAATGTCAAAAACTAATCAGCGTAAATTTACCTTTGCCTGCTTATGAAATGGTTTTAAAAGCTTCGCATACGTTTAATTTATTAGATGCTCGTCGGGCAATTTCAGTAACCGAACGGCAGCGCTATATTTTACGCGTGCGGACACTTTCAAGAGCCGTGGCTGAGGCCTATTATCAGCGTCGGGAATCATTGGGATTTCCCATGTTAGCTGCGCCGGGACAGGGAGATTAATAATGAAACAATGCAAACCATTACTATTTGAATTGGGCTCAGAAGAGTTACCGCCTAAAACTTTGGTTAAATTAAGTCAGGCTTTGCTTGATGGCATTAAGCAAGGTTTACGCGCTGCTGAATTAGATTTTACTGACGCCAAAGCGTATGCAACACCAAGACGCTTGGCTGTTTTAATTGAAAATTTAGCACTGGCCCAGCCAGATAAATGCGTCGAAAAACGTGGCCCAGCCTTGGCCGCAGCGTTTGCTGCCGATGGCACACCAAGCAAAGCCGCCTTAGGTTTTGCTGCTAGTTGTAACACGACCATCGAGCAACTTGAACACTTAATCACCGATAAAGGTGAATGGCTTAGCTATACGCAAGTGTGTCAAGGACAGTCTACAGAACAGTTAATTCCCGATATTATTCGTCACAGTATTGCGCAGTTGCCCATTGCTAAGCGTATGCGTTGGGGTGACTTTAGCACTGAATTTGTTAGACCAGTGCATTGGGCGGTGTTGTTATGGGGCGAGCAGCTAATTGAAACGGAAATTTTAGGCTTGCACACAGGAAATATCACGCATGGTCATCGTTTTCATGCGCCCGATCCTATTGTTATTCAGCACCCTGAACAGTATGAACGCATTTTATATGAACAAGGCAAGGTCATTGCTGATCTTGAGCAGCGCAAAACCTTAATTAAAGAAGCCGCAGCGCAAGCGGCAGCAGCGGTTCAAGGCATTGCACATATTGATGATGAGTTATTAGAAGAGATCGCCGCTTTAAACGAATGGCCAGTTCCCATTACGGGACATTTTGATGCGCGATTTTTAGCCTTGCCTGCGGAAGTCTTGATTACCACAATGCAAACTAATCAAAAATACTTTCCTGTTAAACAGAGTAATGGAGACTTGTTACCTTACTTTATTACCTTTAGTAATATTGCGAGTAAGCGACCTGAATCTATTCAACATGGTAATGAGCGCGTGGTCACGCCGCGTTTAGCTGATGCTGAATTCTTTTGGAATCAAGATCGTAAAAAAACCTTAGCCAGTCGTTTTGAGCAGCTACAACAGGTTGTTTTTCAGGAAAAATTAGGAACTTTAGCAGAAAAAAGTCAGCGCGTGGCGAATCTTGCAGTGTGGTTAGCCGAGCGCGTTCAGGGCAATGCTGAGTATGCACAACAAGCCGCATTATTAGCAAAAACTGATTTAATGACAGAAATGGTCGGTGAATTTGGTAATCTTCAGGGACTTATGGGGCGCTATTATGCATTACTCGAAGGACATCCTGCTGACGTGGCGCAGGCATTGGAAGAGCAGTATTTTCCAAAGCAATCAGGCTCACCCACGGCGGCAAGTGTAACGGGACAAGTGTTAGCGATTGCTGAAAAAATAGACACCTTAGTAGGTATTTTTAGTGCTGGATTAATGCCAACGGGGGATAAAGACCCCTACGCACTGAGGCGAGCAGCTTTAGGTTGTTTGCGGACACTTATTGAAAATCAGTTAGTTATTAATGTGCATGATTTGATTCAATTTTCTTTAGCACAATTTACCCATACTTTTGATATCGCGGCAACCGAGCTGAGCGTTACTGAATTTATCTTTGAACGCTTAAAAAGTTATTGTTTAGAGCAAGGCTACAGTCCTGATGAAATCGATGCAGTAATGACGATTCATCCACCAGAGCCTTTAGATTTTATGCAGCGATTGCACGCTGTTAAAGTTTTTAGGCAGTTGCCCGAGGCCGCTAGTTTGGCGGCAGCAAATAAACGTATTCGAAACATCTTAAAAAAATCAGAGACTGCTCCAGCATTAACAATAGGCTGTTTACAGGAACTGCAAGAGCAACAATTATTAGTTGCAGCACAAGCGGCGGCACTAGCCATTCAACCGTTACTTGCGCAACGTGATTATCAAGCAACCCTTACGCAATTAGCTGGTTTACGCGATGCGGTAGACGACTTTTTCGATCATGTCATGGTTCTGACCGATGATCTTGACTTACGTGCAAATCGCCTAGCCTTAGTAAAATTTATCTCCGCACAATTTTTAACCTGTGCAGATATTTCTAAATTGCAATCCTAAACGTAGCCAATGACAACGCATTTGAGGCCACCCCATGCCACGCTTAACACGCCTTCACGCTTTGTTTTAGTAGATCGTGATGGCGTGATTAATCAAGATTCGGAGGCATACATAACATCTCCTGCTGAATGGCAGCCCATTCCGGGCAGTCTGGAGGCTATCGCCCTATTAACTCAGCATGGTTATGGTGTTGTGGTCATCACTAATCAATCTGGATTAGCGCGTGGTTTGTTTGATGTCGCAACACTTGAGCGCATTCATGCAAAAATGTGTCAAGCTGTTAGCCAAGTGGGCGGAGTAATTAATGCCATTTATTACTGTCCCCACAATGCAGACGACGCTTGTGCTTGTCGTAAACCGAAGCCTGGTTTATTAGAACGTTTTGCCCAAGACACTCAGACGGTGTTAGCAGAATGCTATTTTATAGGCGATAGTTATCGTGATATTCAAGCAGGATTGTCGGCAGGAGCGCAGCCTATCTTGGTTAAAACGGGTAATGGTCAGCTTACTGCCAAGCACTATCCCCACCTTAATGTCCCCGTTTTTGAAAATCTTTATGAAGCAGTCCAGTACATTCTCTCTCGTTAATAAAATTAAAATTTATATAGGCTCAACGCTGTTATTGATTAATATGGTGATTTCTGCACTTATTGTAGGACCATTAATATTAATCTGTTTTGCTTGCCCATTTCATGTTCGCTATTACATTGCTTATGTGTGGATTAAATGGGTGATGTGGATGGTAAAAGTCTGTTGTGGTATTCGCTTTACCGTTGAGGGGTTAGAAAATATTAACGCAATTAATACGGCCATCGTGCTAAGTAAGCATCAGTCAGCGTGGGAAACGCTGGCATTACGTGTTATTTTGCCCAGACAAACAACGTTACTTAAGCGTTCGTTATTACAGATTCCGGTGTGGGGTTGGGCCTTATCATTATTAAAACCCATCGCAATTGATCGAACTCAGCAGCGAGCCGCGTTAAAAATGTTAATTCAGCAAGGCACCGCTTGTTTAAATGAAGGGCTTTGGGTCGTGGTATTTCCTGAGGGGACACGAACGGCACCAGGTGAAACCAAGAAGTTTAATGCTGGTGGCGCAATGTTAGCTGAAAAATCAGGTTATCCTGTGATACCTATTGCCCATAATGCAGGACTATATTGGACAAGAAATAGTTTTTTAAAATATCCAGGGGTAATAACGGTAAGAATTGGCCCTGTTATTGAGAGCCAAGGAAAAAAAGCCGCTGAAATTAATTCCCTAGCCAGCGCATGGATTGCAGCTGAAATGCTTGATTTAGAAGCATAAGTATCTAAATGCATACAGTCTCAGAGTGCTTAAGGGCTTATCGACAATAAAAAAAGAGGCACATTCGAAGTAAACATATCCATCTCTAGTGCGAGTTCACGCACTATTACTTATTAAATACGGTTAATCAATAATGAAAAAATTAGGCTTAATATGCTTCTCTGTGACGTTACTTGCAGGATGTAGTGATCAACAAAATTATAAACAAGCGGTATTACAACGTATTCAGCAAGATCAAGAGGCTCAAAAAGAGCTTAATATAAAAGATTATGCCATTGATATTGAGCGTTTAGCTGGTTGTGTTGTTGATACCAGCGCCAAAAATATGCATGGTATTTTTCCTTTAGACCCTACCAGAATGATGGAGTATCGTCATTACACAAAACTACTTACCTTTACGAAAGCTGAAGACCCAAAGAAAGCTTTAGAAGAATTGCGTACTGAATTTGGCTCACCAAAAGAGGTAGCTGAAGCCAATGCCAATTTTACCGAAAGCATGTTGGAATGTTATTCAGCCATGATTTCAGATACCGAGGAAGAGTTAAAAAAATAACACTGAAGAATGAAGACGCTGCTCGGAGCCACTTAGGACGAGCAGAGATTCATTAAAATTACCATTTTTATCAAAGCATTGAGCCCTGTTTAACACAGTGCTTGGACTTCCAGATTATTTTTTCTGAATATAAAAAATGTGTGTATCCGTTTCTTTGCTTGAATACACTAAGGCATGTCCTGCTTGTTCAATATAAACACCAAAATCCAAATGTGCGGCGGGGTCGGTAGCGATAATTCTGAGAACTTCGCCACTGTTAATTGACATGAGTGCTTTTTTCAAGCGTAGCAAAGGTAAGGGGCACATTAAACCACTGGCATCCACGTCTACATTAAATTCCATCATTAGCAGTTCTCATAAGTTATTAACGTGGACGTATCATACCACTCTCATTTCAATCTAAAAAAGCCTCTCTTTACATGGATTATTTTCCTTTTTTTATTAAATTAACTGATCAAAAATGCCTTGTTGTTGGCGCAGGTGAGGTGGCGGCAAGAAAAATTAGTTTATTAGTACGCGCTAACGCTACTATCACTGTCTTGGCTAAAAGCATCAGTCCAGCCGTTGCAAACATGGTCATAACGCACAAACTGACAGTCTGCGAAAAAAGTTTTCAAGCAGAAGATATGCTTGGCTTTCAGTGGGTTATTTCCGCCACGGACAACGAAGAAGTTAATCAGTATGTAGCAAAGACAGCATCTAATCTAGGTATTCCAATTAATGTAGTGGATACGCCGGCACTGTGTAGTTTTATTTTTCCAGCACTTATTGATCGCTCTCCTCTGGTGATCGCTATTTCCTCAGGTGGTGCTGCCCCTGTTTTGGCACGCTTACTTAGGGCAAAAATTGAAAGTATTATTCCGCCAGCCTTTGGGCAGTTAGCCCAACTTGCTGAGCGTTATCGTGCCGCAGTAAAACAGCATTTTCAACGCCCTGAGCTTAGGCGTGTTTTTTGGGAAACTGTGTTCCAAGGTGCTGTTGCAGAACAGGTTTTCACCGGTAATTTAGCAGGTGCTGAACAGCAATTGCAGCAGTTACTTAGCTCCGCTGACCAACACGCCACGATAGGTGAAGTGTATTTGATTGGCGCAGGACCTGGTGCGGCTGATTTACTGACTTTTCGTGCCTTACGCTTAATGCAGCAGGCCGATATTGTCGTGTATGATCATTTGGTAAGTCCTGAAATTATTGATTTAGCACGTCGTGATGCTGAAAAAATTTATGTGGGTAAGCAGCGCTCATTGCACACTGTGCCTCAAACTGAGATCAATATTTTATTAGCTGAATTAGCAAAACAAGGTAAGCGCGTGGCACGCTTAAAAGGGGGCGATCCGTTTATCTTTGGACGTGGCGGCGAGGAAATCGAAACGTTAATGGCGCAACAAATTCCGTTTCAAGTGGTGCCAGGCATTACTGCCGCGTCAGGGTGTGCGGCTTATGCAGGAATCCCCTTGACTCATCGTGATCATGCACAATCGTGTATTTTTGTAACGGGGCATCTTAAAGATAATTCAATTCACTTAAATTGGACGCAATTGGCACTGCCTCAGCAAACAATCGTGATTTATATGGGCTCGGTGGGATTAGAAAAAATCTGTCAGGCAATGATGGCTCATGGTAGTCCAGAAGAGTTACCTATCGCGTTGGTGCAACAAGGCACGACCCAAAATCAACGCGTCATTATAGGCACCTTAGCGACCATGCCTACGCTTGTCGCAGAACACCAGATATTACCACCAACGTTAATAATTATTGGTACAGTGGTGAGTTTGCATCAGCAGTTACGTTGGTTTCAGCAAAAAATATAAGCTTATCGCACCAATAATAACGAGTGCGTGCTATGTGTGAGCATTTTTAAAGTAAAGCTACCTAATAACCAATCTTCTAAATGCTCATGACCTAACGCCCCCATCACCGTTAAGTCAATATTATGGTGTGCTTGATAAGCAGATAAAACATGCTCAGGTTTGCCCAGTAATAGTTCAGTAATAACAGTAAGCTTATTGCTTTGACTTAGTTTTTGTTTGGCTGTATCGAGCATTTTTTCTACTTGGGCATCAGCATTTACACAGACGATATGACAGGTAAGCTGGTGAAATAAGGGGCTTTGCGCCACCATTGTTAAGGCTCTAACCGCCGCCGCACTGCCATCATAAGCCAACATGATACGCTTAGGTTGCTGGAAATCTGAGTTCACTACAAAAATTGGTTTAAGTAAGGAGCGGATAATAGATACCAGTTTGGCACCCATTTTATCAGCTTGATGTTCATGATCTCTACCGCGCACGCCTATCACTAAAATATCAATAGACATTGCTAAGGCCAACAGCGCATCAACTAAATGGTCCTGCCGTTGCAAGCTTGATAACTCAATGACGCCAGATTCTTGCACTCGCGAATAAGCAAAAGCCAGTAACTGTTTGCCTTTTTGCACGTGTAATTTACTATTACGTTGCTCTGCCTCCACGATGTCTTCTAACAAATGCACAGTGCAGTTTTTGTCACGACTGCCTTTTAATTCACTTACTAACGGTGTATTTGGATGAGCTTCAATCGTATGCAATAATTTGAGAGGCGTGTTAAGGGTTAACGAAATCCACGCTGCATAATCACAAATCGCGCTGGTTAATGCTGAACCATCAATGCCGGCTACTACACATAGGTGTTCTACTGTCATGAATGCGCTCCAACTAATTGTTTAGGTCTTCAAAATAATGATGAATAGCCATTCGATCAATGTTAGTTTTATAGCATCATTAATGCCACAAAAGTAAATTTTATGCCGTCGGGGTCTTGATGATTTGATGACGTAATGTTTGATTATTTTAAGTAAAGAATAGGCAGGATACACGCCAAAACTGTGCGCAGTTAAGAGCATGCGTGCATTATATCAAGTTAATAATGCGATAATTGTAACAGTGTCTGATGCTAAATAGACGACTTATGAGCAGTATTGTTTAGGCGGCTGAATAAATTACCTAAAAAGTTATTTATAAAATAAATTGTTACGTTTTTTAGTATAAAAAGTAGTTATAAACGTTAGGTATAAAAATTATTTTAATTTACAATTGTTCAAGCTTAGACAGAACATAAACACCTATAAGCGCGTGCAAATGTTTTGTAGAACAAGTGTTATACCTCATTAAAAACCCTGTGCTGAACCGTATCGGCATGGCGGTAGCGTGCTTAATGCACTATCAAATTTCATGTAAAGGCAAAACGTATAGTCGTTTGCGGCGCTTAGCACTGCCAACCTAACGTACGAAACTTAGGCACATAACGTGAAAAACACTCTTGCTTTCAGGTGCGTAAATCTGCTGTTAATGCACGTTGTCATACTAACGCAGTCAATGTTTTTTAAAATCGCAAACTGACTGAGTCATATCAGTTTATAAACTATAGTGATGAAAAATAAGTCACGTCATTAAAAAATTGATTGTACACGTAGCACATAAGGAAATTTAGGATGACCAAAAAAGCACTTATCACTGGCATCACAGGTCAAGACGGTTCGTATCTTGCAGAGTTTTTGTTAGAAAAGGGCTATGAAGTTCATGGTATTAAACGCCGCGCTTCTTCATTTAATACTCAGCGTATCGATCATATTTATGAAGATCAACATATCATAAATGCTCGGTTCAAGCTGCATTATGGCGACTTAACCGATAGCACCAATCTTACCCGTATTTTACAAGAAGTGCAGCCAGATGAAGTGTACAACCTAGGTGCACAATCGCATGTAGCAGTAAGTTTTGAAGCACCTGAATACACAGCGGATGTCGATGGTATGGGCACGTTACGCCTTTTGGAGGCCATTCGTTTGCTAGGGTTAGAAAAGAAAACGCGCTTCTATCAAGCCTCCACCTCTGAGCTTTATGGTCTTGTGCAAGAAATACCTCAAACAGAAACCACGCCTTTTTATCCGCGTAGCCCGTATGCAGTTGCCAAGTTGTATGCCTATTGGATAACCGTGAATTACCGCGAAGCGTATGGCATGTATGCTTGCAATGGCATTTTGTTTAACCATGAATCGCCACGTCGAGGTGAAACATTCGTTACGCGCAAGATCACACGTGGCTTGGCTAACATTGCTCAAGGTCTGGAAACCTGTTTATTCATGGGCAATATTGATTCATTGCGCGACTGGGGGCATGCTAAAGATTATGTCCGTATGCAATGGATGATGTTACAACAAGAGCATCCTGAAGATTTTGTTATCGCCACGGGTGTGCAATACACCGTACGTCAATTTATCACGTGGTCAGCGGCGGAATTAGGTATTACGGTTACCTTTGCAGGCAAAGGCGTGGATGAAGTTTGCACAGTCGTTGCTATTGAAGGCGATAAAGCGCCTGCACTTCATGTAGGTGCTGTGATTATGCGAGTCGATCCACGTTACTTCCGTCCAACCGAAGTAGAAACGCTTTTAGGTGACCCCACTAAAGCAAAACAAAAACTAGGCTGGGTGCCAGAAATTACCGTACAAGAAATGTGTGCAGAAATGGCGGCACATGATTTAGAAGAAGCTAAGCGACATGCGTTATTAAAAGTGCATGGGTATGATGTGGCCGTCAGTACAGAACGATAGCAATGAGCAGATCTTTATCTATTCCCATAAATGCCAAAATTTATGTGGCCGGCCATCGCGGCATGGTGGGGAGTGCAATCGTTCGAGCACTTAAGGCGCAGGGTTACACGAATATAGTTACTCGAACTCATGCGGAGTTAGATTTGGTTAATCAAGCGGCAGTGAATACTTTTTTTGTCACAGAAAAACCACAGTATGTTTTTATGGCCGCAGCAAAAGTAGGTGGGATTTACGCTAACAATACCTATCGTGGCGAATTCATCTATCAAAACATGATGGTGCAAAGCAATGTTATTCACGCTGCTTATATGAATGGCGTTGATCGCCTGATGTTTTTGGGATCAAGCTGTATTTACCCGAAAGAAGCGCCGCAACCAATCAAAGAAGAGTATTTATTAACTGGACCACTTGAGCAAACCAATCAGCCTTACGCAATTGCCAAAATTAGTGGTATTGAGATGTGTTGGAGTTATAACCGTCAATATGGCACCCAGTATTTAGCCGTTATGCCAACTAATTTATATGGCCCAGGCGATAATTACCATCCCGAAAATAGCCACGTCATTCCCGCCTTAATTCGCCGTGCTCACGAATACACATTGCGCAATGAGCCAGAGTTTGTTGTGTGGGGCACAGGAACTCCGCGTCGTGAGTTTTTATATTGCGAAGACATGGCTGCCGCCTGTGTATATTTATTAACGTTGCCCCAAAAAGACTATCAATTCTTCTTGAATGATCAACAACCACCGTTGGTAAATATCGGCAGTGGTACTGATGTCACCATTGCAGAGCTAGCACAAACGGTTTGCGATGTAGTCGGTTATCAGGGCAAATTGGTATTTGATACAAACAAACCCGATGGCACAATGCGTAAATTATTGGATGTAAGCTTACTTAATAGTCGAGGTTGGAAGGCAACAATGGGTCTAAAAGAAGGCTTGGCAATAGCGTATGCAGATTTTAAACACACTGCACTAGCATAATAGTGCTTGGGTAGAGATTTAAACTAGCAAAAATATTGATTATTGAGAGCAAACAATGACTGATGATGAATTAAAAGCGTTGGTTGCAGGTCTTGCCGTTGCCCAAGATCG